>NZ_JASJWL010000005.1:0-130818 GCF_035019225.1 Pseudomonas sp. CCC4.1
CCAGTACCGTTATCCACCGACCTTTGACAAATTTGTCGACCGTAGTGGCGTACCCGCCGGTTTGAGCGATGCACAAGTACCCACCTACAACAGCTACGACAATGCCGTTCTGTACAACGATTTTGTTGTATCGAGCCTGATCAAGGACTTTGCCAAGACCGACCCCAATGGTTTCCTGCTGTACCTGTCGGACCACGGTGAAGACGTGTTCGACTCGGTCGGCCACGCGACGCTGGGCCGCAACGAGGCCAAGCCGACAGCCCCGATGTACACCATTCCGTTTATGGCCTGGGCCTCGCCCAAGTGGCGTGAAAACCATGCCTGGAATTTCGCTGCCGACCTCGGGCGACCTTACAGCAGCTCGCAGTTTATCCACACCTGGGCAGACCTGGCGGGCCTCAGTGCCGACGAACTGGACGACAAGAAAAGCCTGGTCAGCGACACGTTTGTCGCCCGCCCGCAGCTGATTGGCGACCCCTACTCGCGCCCACAAAAGGCCTTGATCGACTTCAGCCTGATCAAGCCAAAACAGCCCGCCCCTGCCAACGTGGTCCAGCAATAATCAACGTGCGGGGCGCACGGCGCGCCCCGCAGGTTTCCGACACTTCTTTACAAATAATTCTCTTTTCGCCTAACTCCGCGCCTTGTCATTCGTTTGAAGCACTGAACAACTTCATAACAACGACAAGGAGTCGGCAGCGATGTTCGCGCCAATCACCCGTTCCATGACCCTCACCCTCGGCCTCATCAGCAGCGCCGCATGCCCGCAATTACTGGCGGATACCGAGCAGGAAGAGGTCAAGAAAACGACCCGATCACTGGAGCTGGGCACCACCAGCGTCACAGCCCAGGGCCTGGGTGCCACCACAGAAAATACCGGTTCCTACACCACGGGCTCGACCAGTACCGCGACCAAACTCAACTTGAGCATTCGCGAAACTCCGCAGTCGATCTCGGTCGTCACCCGTCAGGAAATGGACGACTTCGACCTCAACACCCTGACCGAAGCCATGCGCCATACCACAGGCATTGTGGTACAGCACAACGACTCGGACCGGGTCAGCTACTCGTCCCGCGGCTACACCATCAATAACTTCCAGATTGACGGCATGCTCAACACCTTCAGTTTTATGAAGACCGATGCCGACACCATTATCTACGACCGTATTGAAGTAGTGCGCGGCGCCACCGGCCTGACCACCGGCGCGGGCGACCCGTCGGGCACCATCAACATGATCCGCAAACGCCCTACCCACCAGTTGCAGGCCAAGGCCGGTGCTTCAGGCGGCAGCTACGACAACTATTACAGCTATGTCGATGTGGGCGGCCCGCTGGCCTTCGACGGCCGCCTGCGCGGGCGCACGGTGCTGGCCTATCGCGACAGCAAATCGTTTCGCGATATCTACGCCCTCAAGCGCGAAGTGGCTTACGGCATTCTGGAAGCCGACCTGAGCGACAGCACTGTTCTGGCCGTGGGTTACGACTACCAGGACAAGCAGGTAAAGGGTTCTTCCTGGGGCACCACACCTTACTGGACCGGCTCGGGCGACAAAGCCAATTTCGGGCGCTCGACCAACCTGGCGACTTCCTGGAGTTCATGGCCGATGAAGGACAAAACCGCCTTCGCCACCCTCGACCAGCAACTGGTCAATGACTGGCGCCTCAAAGCAGCCTACACCCATCGCACCAGCGACGCTGAAGGTAAGGTTTATTACGCCGGCGGCGGCTTCCCCAACCCCGATGGTACGGGCATGTCGGCCTATGCCAGCCACTTTATCGGCGAAGAGAAGATGAGCGCCGTTGACGTCAATATCTCGGGCACCTACCCCTTGTTCGGGCGTGATCACGAGTTGATGGTGGGTTATGGCCAGGCCAAGAACGACAACACCTCGCCCCTGATGGTTGACCTCAACCCGGACGACTACTACAACATCCCCAATTGGCAAGACATGAGCGCGATTCCCAAATATCAGGATTTCAATACCGGTATTGAAGGGACTCACGACGTCATCAAGCAGAAATCCGGCTACCTGGCCACGCGCTTTAACCTGACCGATCAATGGCATGCCGTACTGGGCACCCGGTATGGCAGCTGGCAAAGCTCCAGCACCAACTTCCCTGCCCCGAAAGTCAGCCAGACCCAAAACGATGTGATTACGCCTTACGCCGGCGTGCTGTATGACTTCACCGACGAGTTGACGGCCTACGCGAGTTATACCGACATCTTCAAGCCAACCACCAGCAAGGACGCCAGCAACTCCTACCTTGAGCCGGTGGTGGGCAGCAACTATGAGCTGGGGCTGAAGGGTAGCTTCTTGCAGGAGCGCCTCAACCTGTCGACGGCGGTGTTCTGGAGCAAGCAGGACAATGTGCCGGAAATCGATGACTCAGTACCACGCGGCCCCAAGGGCGAGGAATATTACAAATCGGGCGGCAAGGGCAACAAGATCAACGGTTTCGAAGTCGAGCTGGCCGGTGAAGTGATGCGCGACTGGAATATGCTTGCAGGCTACACCTACACCCATTCGCGCAACGCCGCAGGCCAGCGCATGAATACTGCAGCGCCTTTGAACATGCTCAAGATTTCGAGCACCTACCGCCTGCCTGGGGACTGGAATGCAATGACCGTGGGGGCGGCCGTCAACTGGCAAAGCGATATCTATCGTGCCGCCAATCGCCCGACCGGCGAGAAAAATGACAAAGGCAACCCGATTACCTTCAAGGAAGACATCACTCAGAAGTCCTACACCCTGGTCGACCTGATGGCCCGCTACAAGTTTGACGAACACGTCTCGGCATCCCTGAACGTCAAAAACCTGTTCGATGAAAAGTACTACGAAAACGTAGGTTTCTATAACGGCGTGTTCTGGGGTGATCCGCGGACGGTGAGCGTTGGCCTGGAGTGGACACTGTAGGCAGAGGAGGCAAACCTTGTAGCTCGTCAACTGCTACAAGGTTTTTCTACAGTTACAAATATTTGTTCCAGAACAGCATGCGCCCGTGCGCCGGGTCGAGCTGGCCATCGCTGAAGCCGAATTTGCGATAGGAACCTTGCGCCACAGGGTTGCCCTCGAGTACTTCGAGGGTGATCTTGCAGCAGCCGCGTTCGCGGGCGATGTCCTCTACCTTGAGCAACATCTTCTGGCTCAGGCCCAGACCGCGAAACGTATCGACCACCGACACATCATGCACATTGACCAGGGGTTTGCCGGCAAAGGTGGAAAAGCCTTCAAAGCAGTTAACCAGACCCGCCGCCTCACCGTTGACGAACGCCAGTACGCTGAAGGCATGAGGGCGCTTGGCAAGCTCTGCCGGCAAGTGCGCCAATACCGTTTGCGACAACGCTTCACCTCCGCCCATCGGGTCCCGGGCGTAGTGATTCAACACGTCCCTTAACGCCTGGGCATGAACCGGGTTGGTATAGTCTGCTTGCACTACGACGACATCCGACATTACGGGTTTTCCTTGACGAGTCCGGGCATTGGTTTGTTGTAACAACGCCAGACCTTATCGCGGCCCCGGCAATGCAGACAAGTGCCTGTTTCAGGGGTTGGCAGAAACATCCAGCATCGGCATCACACTGGCAAGCTGATTCACAAAACTGTCGGCATCCGTGTAAATCAGTACATGCCGAAACTGCGAGTTGTCCTTGCGATATTCGACCTCATCCGCAATAACCTCACCTGCCATTTTCTGACTGATCAACAACACATCATATTCATTGGTGGGTGCTGCCTTCAGGCTTACCAGCGCCTCGCCATGGTACAAAGGCGCGATCCGGTAATAGCCCAGAATATTAAGAGCCCTTTCTATTTTCAGAGCCTCGTTCGGGTCTGCATCGGCAATCAGTATTCGTAAAGATTTTGTTGGCATTGCAGCCTCGTCATCCATGTGATTGATTAGCTTGAGCATAATGTTCAAGTTCGTCAGCCAACTGCTCCATACTGCTGTGAAGTGCATCGACCGCGACGGTGAGTTCTTCTGATTTTCCGGACTGGCAAACCGCTTCCAGTTGTTCGCAACACTCAATCAGCTTCCTGGCCTGAATAAGTCTGCCCCCTCCTTTGATGCCATGGGCCAGGGCAGCCAGGCCTGCGTAATCATCTTTCAAAAAGAGTTCGATCAGGGCAGTGAGATCGAGACGATTTCTTGTAGAAAGCTCTGCAAGAAGTGTATGAATCATCTGCTCATCACCCTGACTCAACTGTTTAAGATACGTCAGATCAATCTTATCGCCTTGATCAGATTCATCGGCATCGGTATATATCAGGTTCTGCGCCTGACCAGTTGCCAGGCAGGCGCTCAAGTCTTTCAGGCTGATGGGCTTGAACAGGCATTGATCCATTCCCGCATCGAGACAACGCTCAACTTCGCCGGGCTGTGCGTTCGCAGTAAAACCAAAAATCTGGCAAGGGGCCTTTCCCAGCTGCGCCTCTTCGGCTCGTATTGCCTGGGCCAACTGATAGCCATTGATGACCGGCATCGAGCAATCAGTAATTACCAGGTCGAAAGCCCCCTGCCGCCACGCCTTGAGGCCCAGCTCGCCATTCTCGGCGTCTGACACACGGTGCCCCAGATAGCTGAGTTGCTGGGCCAGCAGCATCCGGTTAGCCGGATAATCATCCACGACCAGAATGTTCAGCGACCGGGTAATGGCCGGGGCTTGCTCGAGGGCGTCTGCAGCTTGCTCTTCATGTTCAAGCAGAGGCACTACCATCATGATCTCAACTTGGGTGCCCAGCCCCTCAACACTGCTGAGGTGCAACTGGCCTCCCATCATTTCGCAGAGCTCACGGCAAATCACCAGGCCCAGGCCTGAGCCCTGACGCGCAGATTGCGTGTTGTTACTGGACTGAACAAAAGGGTTGAACAGCAGGCTCTGGTCTTCCTCAGAAATACCCACGCCGGTGTCCTTCACGCGCAAACAGATCGCTGTATGCTGCGCATCTGCAGCCAGCCCCAATGTCAATATCAGCCGGACCTCCCCCGTGTCCGTGAACTTGATGGCATTACTCAGCAAATTGGAAACGATTTGCTTGAAGCGTATCGGATCAATCAGCACATCCACATCCGCTGCCGGGCTCGATTCACAGACCAGGCTCAACTGCTTCTGCCGCGCCAGCCCATCAAACATTCGTGCCACGGCTTCTACCAGCGACTTGATATTTGAGCGTTTGGGGTGCAATGAAAGATGACCGGACTCAATGCGCGCGATATCCAGAATATCGCCAATCAAATCGAGCAACTCGTGGGCCGAGACTGAGGCCACTTCGATTGCGAAACGATCAATAACGCCTTGGTCGGCCTTTTTCATGGCCAATTCGAGCATGCCAATGACCGCATTCATGGGGGTGCGGATCTCATGACTCATGGTTGCGAGAAAGGTGGTCTTTGCCCGGTTTGCCGCATCGGCACTTTGCTTGGCAGCATTCAACTCATTCACCAGCTGCTGGCGCCTGCCTATGACTCTCTGCAAATAGGTAATCCATACAATGGCAACCAATAGCAACGCCGCGGCAATGGCAAACCCTCTTACAATCGCAGGACGGTTGCGCAGCCAGTAGCTCTCAACCTCTGGTGTGTCAGTGAACCAACGACCGGTCAGCTCACTCAAGTCTCCTGGAGTGATATTGAGCAAGGCCTTGTCCAGAATGGCGCTTAACTGCTGATCATTGCCGGCAGTGGCAAAACCGATCTGCTCGGGTTGAGTACCTACGGTGCTGGTGATTTTCAGCTGATTGTCAAAGCGTCGCGAAACCAGATAACGCGCATTGACCAACACGCTGATCGCGGCATCAGCGCTTCCCTCTGCCACCATGGCCAGGGCCGCAGGCGGGTTGTCTGCTTCCTGAATCTGAACCTGCGGATAGTTCTGCGCAATAAAGTCGCGCAGTACATTGCCGCGAACCATCACGACACGCCCGCCAGCCATTTCATCCAGGGTTTGAGGTCCCTCTGAGCCGATACGGGAAATAAGCACAAAAGGGGTTGTGAGGTAGGGCCGGGTAAAGCTCAGTTGATTTTCTCGGGCGGTACTGCTCGTGATAGCCCCCAACACATCTGCCTTGCCCGACTTGACCAGTTCAATCCCCTGCGCCAGCGTATACACACGCACTGCCTCGAAATTAAGCCCTGTGCGTGTACTGATGCTGGATAAAAGATCGGCAATCAAGCCTTTGAACCTGCCTTGCTCATCAAAAAAGGACAGTGGCTGGAACGCATCATAAATTGCCACTTTTAACCGCGGATGCTCAGCTATCCAGCGCTGCTCGCTGGCTGCAGGGGTAAACTGCCATGGGGCATACGTTTTTGGCCCGTCGAAGCTCCAGCGGCGCAGAATTGTCATGCGGTCACTGGCTGGGATCGCCGCCAGCGCTGTATTGACGATACGCAGTAACCCCGGATTTTTACGATTCACCGCAAAGGCGAAGGGGTTGTCTTCCAGTCGCGAGAAATCGGCCAATTGCACATTGTTCAGGTAGTTCTTGTGAATCAGGTAACTGGCACTAATAAAATCCCCAAGATATACATCCGCTTGGCCAAACGCCACGGCGCCAATGGCCGTCAGGGTTGACGGATACAACTGCAAGCTAGCTTTGGGGTAGAAGTCCTGGACCTTCTGCGGCGGCAGGTAGTGATCGAGCATGGCCACACGCAGCCCCGCCAGATCAACTGGCGGACGCTCCTGGTTACTGCTGCGGGTCACCAGAGAAGGCGAATCGTCTGCGTACGCACGGCTTAACACCAGCTCAGGATATTGCGCTTCGAAACCATTGGAACTGCTCAACAAATCCAGCTCACCACCCTTGAGCGCTTCTATCGCCTGCGGCCTTGAAGGGTAACGCTTGACCACAATGTCAGTGCGTAGCAACTGCGACAGCAGTTGCGCGTAGTCGGCCGTCAACCCTTCAAAGTCCTGACCGTTTACCGTCATTTCAAAAGGACCGTAGTCAGGTGCGGAGATACCCAGACGCAAAGGTCCGTGTTGCTTGAGCCACTGCCTGTCTGATGGTTCAAGTGCCACGCTGTACGCCTCGACATTGGAGCGCCCCATCAATTGCAAGGTCTGTACTTTTGGGTCAGCGGCTGCAGCGGGCTGTCCAAGAACCAGGAGCAGCCCTGCAAGCCCCAGACATTGAAGGATGTTCAATTAAATCAAATCATTGCGCTTGGCAAATTCAGCCAAGTAGACGACCGATTTTATATTCAACTTTTCGATCAGGCGCGCCTTGTAAGTACTGATGGTTTTGCTGCTAAGAATCATATCTTCAGCAATCTTCTTATTACTCAGGCCCCGGGCAAGCTGTTGCAGTATGTACAATTCTCGCGCCGACAAATTCTGTATCAATTCTATGTCGCTCATACTTGTATCACTGTTTCGCACTGAGCTGGCCGCCAAAAATGGAAAAAAGGTATAGCCGTCCATGATTACTTTTACCGCTCTCATCAACTCAGTGAGATCCTGGCCTTTGGTAATAAAACCTGCCGCCCCTGCTTTCATGCTCCGCTGCGAATAAAACAGGGGGGATTGGGACGTGACCACCAAAATGCGACTTTTAACCTCCGAAGCCCTGATTCTGTTGATCACCTCCAGACCATCCAGGCCTGGCATGGTGATATCAAGGATGATCAAGTCAACATTATGCTTGCGAGCCAATTGAACAGCATCGGCGCCATTGTCTGCTTCAGCCACGACTTCATGACCATCACTCTCCAGCAACAACTTCATCGCCGATCGAATAAGTGGATGATCATCAGCAATCAACACTCTCATACATTTAACCCTCTAGTAGTAAGCCGGGCATCAGCGTATGTCAGGCGTGAATGTATCGTTTTGAATAGGTTCAATTGGTTATTCTCAAAAAAACAACCGAATGAGTGATACTGAAATTATAGGATAAATCCTGCAATCAGCGTCCACCATTGCGACAATATTCGCGCATAACACACATAGCCCGTTCGCAATCGCGCCGCGCATAATCACTAATCGAATACGATTTACGAGAAGGGAAATAGCTACACGTCATGTGCGAATTTTCTTAATCTTCCAAATGGTTGTGGGTAAATCACTGCAGTCTGTTGATCCATCACACCGGCCCTTTAAGACCAGGGCCCACGCAAAGACAAAAGACTGCAGTTTTTCGGCCAACTGCCCCGGCCAGGCCTTATTGCCAGCCAAACCTGCGAATATAAAAGCTTTTCACGGCCTGGGTCAGCGCCATGTAAGCCAGTAAAATCACGGGCAAGAACACAAAGTACAGCGGCGGCAGCGCCTGCAATTTGAAGTAGCCCGCCAGTGGCCCCATCGGCAGGAAGATGCCCACTGCCATGATCACCCCTGTCATCACCATCAGCGGCATCGCTGCGCGGCTCTGCAGAAACGGGATTTTAGGCGTGCGAATCATGTGCACGATCAGGGTTTGAGTCAGCAACCCGACCACGAACCAGCCCGACTGGAAAAGGGTCTGGTGTTCAGGTGTGTTGGCCTTGAACACGTACCACATCAAGCCAAACGTCAGGATGTCGAAAATCGAACTGATCGGCCCAAAAAACAGCATGAAACGGCCTACATCCGCAGGCTGCCAGCGCTGTGGCTTTTTCAGCATTTCCTCATCGACGTTATCGAACGGGATGGCAATTTGTGACACGTCATACAGCAAGTTCTGAACCAGCAAATGCATTGGCAACATCGGCAAAAAAGGAATGAATGCACTGGCCACCAGCACCGAGAACACATTGCCGAAGTTCGAACTGGCTGTCATTTTGATGTACTTGAGCATATTGGCGAAGGTTCTACGCCCTTCCAGCACGCCCTCCTCCAGCACCATCAGGCTTTTCTCCAGCAGGATGATGTCAGCTGCTTCCTTGGCAATATCCACGGCACTGTCCACCGATATGCCGATATCCGCCGTGCGCAGTGCCGGAGCGTCGTTGATGCCATCACCCATAAAACCCACAACATGGCCATTAGCCTTGAGTAAACGCACGATGCGTTCCTTGTGCGTGGGTGTCAGTTTGGCAAATACGTTGGTGGTCTCCACAGCCACGGCCAGTTGGGCATCCGTCATCCGTTCAATATCATTGCCCATCAGCAAGCCTTGCTGCTCCAGGCCCACCTCACGACAGATCTTGGCCGTAACCAGCTCGTTGTCACCTGTCAGAACCTTTACCGCTACCCCGTGCTCGGCCAGGGCTTTAAGCGCCGGTGCGGTGCTCTCCTTGGGCGGGTCGAGGAACGCCACATAGCCAATCAACGTCAACTCCTGCTCATCACTCAGGCTGTAAGCGTCACGCCCATCAGCCATGGACCGCGCAGCCACGGCCACAACGCGCAAGCCCTCTTCGTTGAATGCCGCAGTCACTTGGCGAATGCGCACCAAGAGTTCATCGCCAAGAGTTTCTTCCTGCTCACCATGACGAACTGTCTTACATACGGAGAGTACTTCCTCGACAGCTCCCTTACAGATCAGCAAGTGCGGCCGGTCCTGCTCGACCACTACCACCGACATGCGCCGACGGGTAAAGTCGAACGGAATTTCATCGACCTTGCTGAAGGCCGTCCCCACGTTCAATTCGCGGTGGACCTCGACGTGCTCCAGTACTGCCACGTCCAGCAGATTTTTCAACCCGGTCTGGTAATAGCTGTTGAGGTAGGCCATTTCCAGTACGTCGTCAGACTCCTGCCCCCAGACATCCACATGCCGGGCCAGAAAAATCTTGTCCTGTGTCAGGGTCCCCGTTTTATCGGTGCACAGTACATCCATCGCACCAAAGTTCTGGATGGCATCCAGGCGTTTGACGATGACTTTTTTACGCGACAGGAAGACGGCTCCCTTGGCCAACGTCGAGGTCACAATCATTGGCAGCATTTCCGGAGTCAGCCCCACCGCAACGGAAAGTGCGAACAGCAAGGCTTCAGTCCAGTCGCCCTTGGTGAAGCCGTTGATAAACAGCACCAGCGGCGCCATCACAAACATGAACCGGATCAGCAACCAGCTGACTTTGTTGACCCCGGCCTGGAATGAGGTCGCACCGCGCTCAGTGGTCCCGACGCGCTGCGCCAGAGCACCGAAATAGGTGTTATTACCGGTCGTCAGCACGACCGCAGTGGCGGCCCCGGACACCACGTTGGTGCCCATGAACAAAATAGTGTCCAGTTCCAGCGGGTTGCTGGTCTGGCTGTCGAGCTGACGCGCAAACTTTTCCACGGGCATGGATTCGCCCGTCATCGCGGCCTGGCTGACGAACAAATCCTTGGCGCTGAGCACCCGGCAATCTGCCGGGATCATGTCGCCAGCAGACAATACGATCAGATCGCCCGGCACCAACTGCTTGATCGGCAGCTCGATACGCTGCGCCCCCCTGATCTGGCGTGAGGCGCCGGAAAACTTGCCGAACACGGGCGAAGCGTCTGCACTGAAATCGCGACGCATCACCGTCGCGGTGTTGCTCACCATGTCTTTGAGCGCATCGGCGGCTTTGTTGGACTTGGCCTCTTGCCAAAAACGCAGCACGGTCGACAGCACCACCATGGTGCCGATCACCACCGCCGCCTGAATGTCATCAGTGGCCAGGGAAACTGCGGCCAGCAAGGTCAGCAGCAAGTTGAACGGGTTTTTGTAGCAATGCCACGCGTGTACCCAGGGGCTTAGCGGCTGCTCGTGTTCGATCTCATTGAGGCCGTGGCGATCGCGCAGCACATCGACCTCGGCGTCGCTCAAACCGTCGGTGTGGGTGCCCAGGTTGTCGATCAGTACCGCGCTGTCACTGTTGGCCGCGACCACCAGCATCTGTGCCAGCGTGGGTGGTACTTCGCGGTTGACCGTGGTGTTGGTCAGGCTGTCGAGCAGGACCAGACGCCGGAAATGCCGGCCAATATGGCGAGTCCGCAAAAAGCCGGCGAAAAATTCTTTCAGGGAGAGTTTCATGGTGCTGCTCCTGCGCCGCCTGCGCTCACGCCATGCAGAGTACCTGCGCAGCCGGCATTGATCTGAGGCCTTCGTTCATGGGGTCAAACTCGTGAGCGAGCCAAAAGGCACGCGCATGCAACGTGCTGCGACCTGCCACTGGAGGGGCGTAATCACATACGTTTCTGTGTCGATAAGTGGACTTGGGCAATCAGGCCAGAACAGCCCAACCAAGACGCCAACTGCTTATGCGCGACGTTTTCGAGATTAAACCTTGGTGGGGTTTGTGGTGCGCATATAAGAAAGTTCTTCAGGCGCAGTTCAGTTTCATCTCTGAAATGTCATGCAATCTGATTTTTTAGCGCCACTCAGGCGTTGTCCCACTGCCTGATACGGATTCGGCAATGCTTCATGGCGTTAACGATATGCTTCTCGACCACACTGCGCGATACCCCGAGGCGTTCGGCGATTTCAGGGTGCGACAGTCCTTCGATCTTGCGCAGCAGAAAACACTCGCGACACGCCGCAGGCAGCTCAGCCAGGGCTTTCTGGATCATGGCCAGGCGCTGGTCGTGGTCCATTAATAGTTGAGGCGAGGGGCTGTAAAAACGCTCTTCGCTATCCAGCACTTCCAGCGGTTCGGCCTGGCGCAGGCTGCTGCGGCGATGGCCGTCGATCACCAGATTAAGTGCAGTGCGATACAAAAAAGCACGTGGCTGCGCGATCGGCTCGTCGCCTGAACGCTCCAGCACTCGCACATAAGCGTCATGCACCACGTCTTCGGCCGCCTGGGCATTACCCAGCCTGGCACTCAAAAAGCCCACCAGTTCGCGATAGTAGTTTTCCAACAGGACTCCTGGCCGCAACAGCAGCGGCAACACTCCATGAGCGCAGAAACAGATCTAATGGGATAACGGCGTGATGATGGCACTTTTGTAGATGTAATTTATAGTAATTCTCATATAGATTTAAACCCCACCTCCTCAAACAACTGCGAAACATTCAGCAGCATCCCAATCGGCAAACCGCTAATGGGGTGGCAGTCGGGGGGGGTCAGCTGAAGATTCATGATCTGTGGTCAAGAGTGCTTTGCTTGGCCAGCGGTTTTTCCGCCGGTGAAGGGCGAGGATACTCAACCTCATTCTTACGTCCACCAAGGAGATATCCATGACAGTTCCAGCATTTGGCCTCGGTACATTTCGCCTTAAAGGCCAGGTAGTCATAGACTCGGTCAGCAATGCCCTGGACCTGGGCTACCGCGCCATCGACACCGCACAGATTTACGAAAATGAAGCTGAAGTCGGCCAGGCCATTGCCGAAAGCGGCGTGGCGCGTGACGAACTGTTTATCACCAGCAAAATTTGGGTCAGTAATTTCGCCAGGGCGCAACTGATCCCCAGCCTTGAAGAGAGCCTGAAAAAACTGCGCACCGACCATCTGGACCTGACCCTGATTCACTGGCCGAGCCCTGACAATGCAGTCCCGGTAGCCGAGTTTATGGGCGCATTGCTTGAAGCCAAAGAAAAGGGCCTGACCCGGCAGATTGGCGTCTCGAACTTCACCATCGCCCTGATGAAAGAAGCCATTGCCGCGGTGGGCGCGGAAAATATCGCGACCAACCAGATCGAACTGCACCCCTACCTGCAAAACCGCAAAGTGGTGGAATTCGCACAAAGCCAGGGCATCCATATAACCTCGTACATGACCCTGGCTTACGGCGAAGTGCTTAAAGATCCAGTGATCATGGCCATTGCCGACCGCAATAACGCCACTGCGGCACAAGTGACCCTGGCCTGGGCCATGCAATTGGGCTATTCGGTGATTCCGTCTTCGACCAGGCGCAGCAACCTTGAGAGCAACCTCAAGGCCTGCTCACTGAAACTGAGCGATGACGACATGGCCCGGATTGCAGCCCTGGACCGCGGCCATCGCCTGACCAACCCGCAGAGCGTTGCGCCAGCGTGGGATTGACCTTGAATCCTTCAAGCCCCTTGTAGTCGCTGACGAGGAACGAAGGCTGCGAGCGGCTGGACACGTTCAGAAGGGGCACCCTCCCATTGCTTTCAAGCCCCCCTCGCAGCCTCGCTCCGCGAGTCAGCGACTACACGGCCCACGCAATCACGGGTTATTGGAGGCCAAACCGCTGCAACTGCATTTCCTGCAGCCGGCTCAAGGTGCGGCGAAAGGCAAACTCCAGGTACCCCTGGGTATACAACTGATCCATCGGCACCTGCGCTTCAATACACACCGGTACCTTGCGGTCATAGCACTCGTCGATCAGGGCAATAAAACGCCGCACACTGTCATCGTATTTTGACAGTTGCGGCAGCTCACGATCCCCCGCCTCGACCTTCACCGCCCCGTCTTCCGTACCACGGGCTATTTTGCCTTCGCGCTGCTCGGCACTCAGGCAGGGCACTTCGCTGAGCAACATGACCTTGTAACGATCACAAATCTGCATGAACTCAGTGGCCGCCAGCGGCTGCTCGCACAGCTCATGAAAATTGCACCACAGCACCCCATCACTGGCCTGCACCACGTTCAGCGAGCGATGGCCCACATCAATGGGTTGGTCAGACACCGCCTGGCCCTCGGTCAAGGATCTGAACACCGGCTCTATGGCACTCGGCCGGCCCGGCCCGGTCACCCAGTAACGCTGATGTGCAATGCCGGGATGCAGGCGGTGGTCTTCAATACCGTTTACCGCCACCACCTCCATATGCTTGAGAATCGCCGTAATACCGGGAGCAAAACGATCACGGTTAAAACCGTGACCATAAAGGTCGTTCGGTGGCTGGTTTGAGGTACAAACCAGCACCACGCCTTCATCGAACATCACCTGAAACAGACGCCCAAGAATAATCGCATCGGCAATGTCATTGACGAACAGTTCGTCAAAGCACAGCACCTTCACTTCCGCGCCCAGGCCTTTAGCCAGTGTCTTCAGCGGGTCCGCCGTACCGGTCAGCTGAAACAGGCGCTGATGTACCCATTGCATAAAGTGATGAAAATGCTGACGCCGTGCGGGCACCCGCAGGCTTTGATAGAACTGATCCATCAACCAGGTTTTGCCCCGCCCCACCGGCCCCCACAAATACACGCCATTGACCGGCTGCGCACCCGAGTGCAGGGCCTCATGGCAGCGCTGCAAGGCCTGGACTGCAACCCATTGGGCGGGGTCGTGGACAAAGCCCTGGTGTTCGACAGCTTGTTGATAGGCATTAAGGGGGGACTCGACATTCATATCGATAAATGGCTCCTGAATCAGAGAGGCCAGTATGCCAGCCAGGAGACGACCCAGGCACTTGAAAAATAACCCAGGACCCTCACATTGTTACCCATGTGGTAACAGAGCATTTTGCCATCAGCTATTTTTACTTTTGCAAATCAGCGTAACCTCACTCACATGACTCAACTATCAGTTGCACTTGAAACTCCGGTACTTCGTACGCACCCGGCTACCTTGTCGGGTGTCGTAACTTCTTCCCGCCTTATCGGCAAATGAAGTCAGTCAGCTTTAAATCTTGATTACTTTAGAGGCCAATCACATGAAAAATCTTATTGCACTGTTTCTTGCCGGTTTTGCCACATTGGCTGTTGCAGGTGAAACTTCCACTGTTCAGCCTGCGACTGTAGAACACTACCACTACGGTACCCAACTGGATATTGCGCGGGTGGTCAGCCTGTCCAACATACCCAAGGTGTGTGAAGTGGTACCGGCCACCATGGTCTATGAAGACTCCCAGGGCCAGCGCCACACCCTTGAATACCAGGTGATGGGCGACGGCTGCAGCACCCACTAAAGTTCAATGGTTGCACGCACGGATGCGACCCCAGCCCCCTCTTTGAGGGGGCTTTTTCGTGGTGCAGCGGAAAAAGCGTCGATTGTTACTGATCCGGAAAGACTCCATGACGATCTTTTGACTTTAATCAATACGCAGCGCGCGTATTCTATGTACATCCCTCAACGCAACACTGAAACAGGGCACGGTACTTCGTGTTACGCCACTTACTCCACGGCGTAACAACTTCGACCGCCACCATGGCAACTGAAGTCAGTGATTCGTGATTGTTTTAAGGTCCTATAAATGAAACGTTTGATCGCTCTTGCACTTATTGGCTTTTCTACCCTGGCGGCTGCTGACGAACTTCAAGTTACGCAACTACAACCGGTGGTCGAGCATTACACTTATGCCACCGACCTGGATATTGCCAAAGTTATCAGCGTGTCACCGGCTGCCGATGTCTGTGAAGTAGTACCCGCACAAATGACCTACGAAGACCACCAGGGTCAGCGTCATATTCTTGAGTATCGCGTGATGGGCAATGGTTGCAGTAACGGCTGATATTATCGCCAGGCGCAACTATCCCTATACAGCCCCCGTTTAACGGGGGCTTTTTTATGGATGGCATTGCGCGGTACTCTCGACGCAAACCAATGGCAAGGAGCCACCCACGATGCAGCCCCTACCTACCCTCCAGACCTCGCGACTGGTACTGCAACCCCTGCAACTAAGCGACGCGCCCGCCATCCAGAGGCGCTTTGCCCACTGGCAAGTCGTGCGCTACCTGAATGCAGTCGTGCCATGGCCCTACCCGGACGATGGCGCACTGAGCTATGTGCGTGACGTGGCGCTGCCAGCCATGGCCCGCAGCGAAGAGTGGCACTGGACGATTCGCCTGTTAGCAGAGCCAGATGAGCTGATTGGCAGCATCAGCCTGATGGATGCCGTGGACAACAACCGGGGGTTCTGGCTGGCGCCGCAATGGCAGGGTCAGGGGTTGATGAGCGAAGCCTGCGAGGTGGTCGATGCCTACTGGTTCAAGACCTTGCACCGCGCGTGCATGCACGTGCCCAAAGCGGCGCCCAATACGGCTTCACGACTTATTTCCGAGCGAGGCGGAATGCGCTTGATAGGCAGGGAAGAGAAAGACTTTGTCAGCGGCAGGCTGCCATGCGAGCTGTGGGGAATAACTCGCGAACAATGGTTGGCCCGGCAGAAAACCTGAGGCGTAAAAACACCCGACCCTGTCAAAACAAACGATCAGGGCCGGGTAGAAACGCTCAGTGCACGATTCGTTTCAGGTACCGGGAATCAGTCTTTCTTCTCGGAAATTACCTTACCGGTCGAATCGAAAATAATTTCGTATTCCAGGCCATCGACCTTCTTGATGCCTTCGGCCTTCCAGATACCGGCAGCCGGGTCCTGGGCTTCAATTTTCTTGATCACGGTGTAGCCGTTCTTGTTCTTGAGAACTTCGACCAACTCCTTGGAGAATGCCCAGTTCGGATCAACAGGCTGAGCCATCGCTGCACCGGCACCCAACAAAGCAGCAGTAGTGATCACAGCAGCAAAGGTTTTCTTCAACATTGTCTTAACTCCATTAATTGATGTTGCGTCTGGTACTCAATGTGACTGGAACAACCGTAGCAGAGAAAAACCCGGCCATAGGGCTAAATGACATGCTTTTGACATGGCTCATGTTCTCGTTAGCTCTGGCACGGGGTTAGAATGCGCAAAACCGGGAAATATCAATGAGTGAAACACGCCACACAGACGCTGAAAACGAGGCCATCACCGAAGCTGCGGCTCAGTGGTGCCTGCGTTTGCACGAGCCCGACTGCACCTGCCAGGAACGTGAAGCTTTCGCTGTGTGGCTAAATGCCAACCCCCTCCACGCGCTGGAATATGAAGCGATGCTGGATGTCTGGGACATCAGTGCGCACCTGACACGCCCGGCCCCCGCTCCAGCCCGGGTGGTTGCATTGCCTCCCGCACCGCGCCGCAGCACCTGGCAGCGCTTTGCCGTGGCCGCCGCCATTACCCTGCTCGCCCTTCCCGTGGCGGCCTACAGCGGCTGGCAACTGGGCTGGGTGCCCAATGCCCATGAGCGCTACAGCGCCGATGCCAGTGCCAGGACGGTGACACTGCCCGATGGCAGCCAGGTCGAACTCAACCTGGGCAGCCAACTGACCTTCAGTAACTACAAGGATCAGCGCCAGGTGACCCTGAGCAAGGGCGAGGCCTTTTTCAAGGTCAGTCACGACGCATCCCACCCGTTTCTGGTGCAGGCGGCAGAAGGCCAGGTGCGTGTCACAGGCACCCAGTTCAATGTGTGGATGTACGAAGACCAGGTGCGGATCACCCTGCTCGAAGGTTCGGTGCTGGTCACCAGCAACAAGCGCCTGAGTGGCGATGGCCTGCGGTTGGAGCCGGGCATGCAGGCGCGTTACAAGGCAGGCGACCATGCCGCGCAAATTGGCCCGGTCGCGGCCGTCACCTCCGAGCTGGCCTGGCGCAACGGCCAGCTGGTGCTGGACAACCTGTCACTGGCTGACGCCTTGCCCCTGATCAACCGCTACCTCGACACTCCCCTCGCCCTGGCCGACAGCGCCACCGGCAAACTGCGCATTGGGGGTGTATTCAATACCCGGGAAATCGATCATCTGGTGACCTCCCTGCCCAAAGTGTTGCCGGTATACCTGAGCCGCAACACCGAGGGTCGGCCGGTGCTGACTGCCCGCCAGGCCCTGTAGAGGGCCAGAGCATGCCCTTCACGATTAAAAAAATTTAATAATCGCTTCAAACCCCCGCCTACACTGGTCGCAAACGCAATTGAGACGAATTCACGACAAAATTTCTACATTTGAATGTTCATGATTTCTGTCGCTCATTCGTCTAGTTAAGTAAGAGCATTTTTTTCTTTTCCTGATCAGGCTCTGAAAAGGAGTTTTTTGCATGCATAACCAGCAAATACCAACGGATGGTAGAAACCCGCATCGCGAAGTCGCTTTTCAGCCCGATACCGGGCTGCTGGAAGCGCTCGCGCCCTTGCAAGGCAACGAACGGATCCGCCACCTGCTCAAGTGTTTCGGGCTGCGTACCAGCCTGGTGCGGCTCAAGGTCATTGACGCGCTGTTAACGGCTGCAGGCAATGATCGCAGGCTGGGGGTGCGCGGCATGCACAGCCACTTGCAGGCGCTGGATATCCCGCTGTCATTCTTGAGTGTGCGCGAGGTACTCAAGCGCCTGTGCAGCGAAGGGGTGGTGGTACTCAACAGCGACAAGAGCTACAGCCTGCATCCACAGGCTGAAGCCGTTTTGACCGGCAAGATCGAAGCTTAGATCTTGGTCTTGCGGCGCATGACGCCGTTGATGACAACCACGACCACGGCCACACCGATGGCGATGTACTGGAACATCTTCTCGGTGATCATGCCGGCGTTTTGCAAGTAAGAAAGGCCGAACATGATGCCCAGAACCACCAGTGATATCAAAATCGAGTATTTCAAGCGCTGCGAAGGGGTCATGACCTGTTCCTGACAGTAAGTCCGTATACGAAAGCCGCCAACCGGGTCGGCTTTCATGGAGAAATTGAAAAAATCGGGCCCCATCTTACAGCCAAGCCAGCTTTTTGGCTGCCACCAACGAACATCCCGGGCCTGCCCTGCAGGCCCGGGCTAACGTTTGAAGGCACTCCCCGGCCGGGCACACAGGTCCACCAGCCAGTCCACAAAGACACGTACCCGCGGCGACAATTGCCGATGGTGTGGATATAAGGCTGTTAACGCCAGCCGCGGTGGCAAACAGTCTCTGAGCACTTCTTGCAGGCGCCCTTCGCGCACCAGCTGCGCAACATGGTAATGGGGGGTTTGCACCAGCCCGTACCCCGCCACACACGCCGCCAGATACCCCTCGGCACTGTTGACCGCAAGCCGCTTGGGCAAGTCGACGAGGCGCACTTCATCATCGACCTGGAATTCCAGCCCGTAACGCTTGCCCGAGGCGCTGGAGAAATATTCCACCACCTGATGCCCGCTCAGGTCTTCGAGCGATTGCGGTACACCGCGAGCTTGCAAATAGGCAGGGCTGGCGCATGTCACCTGATCCATCTGCACCAGGGGCCGCGCCACCAGGGAGTCGTCCATGGTCAGTCCACCGCGGATCACACAATCCACACCTTCCCGAATCAGGTCCACCGGGCGGTCGTTGAGGCCGATTTCCAGTTCGATCTGCGGGTAACGGTCCGTGAACTCCGGCAAGGCCGGCAACACCACCAGACGCCCCACCGAAGCGGGCATCTCGACCCGCAGCGTGCCTTTGGGCTGGCTGCCGCGAAACAGCCCTTCGGCATCTTCAAGATCATCCAGCAGGTTGACGCAGCGCTGGTAGTACGCCGCGCCGTCCAGGGTCGGACTGACCTGGCGAGTGGTGCGATGCAGCAGCTGCACGCCCAAATGCGCTTCCAGTTGCTTGATCAACACCGTCACCGATGCACGAGGTAATTGCAGACTGTCGGCAGCCTTGGTAAAGCCGCCCAGTTCAACGATGCGAGTGAAGACCCGCATCGCGTTGAAACGGTCCATAACCCCTCCATTGTTTAGAAATTACGAACAGTGATGGTGTATTTACCCTGTTTATCTTGCCACTGTCGAGGTGAAGAATAGCTCTACCCCACTCATTCAGGAGCACCTCGCATGCACACTCGCCAACTGGGTAAAGACGGACCTCAGGTCAGCGCTATTGGCCTGGGCTGCATGGGCATGACCGACTTCTACACCACCGGCAGCGACACCCGCGAAGCCGTGGCCACCCTGCACCACGCTCTGGAACTGGGCATCAACCTGCTCGATACCGCCGACATTTATGGGCCACACACCAACGAAGAACTGATTGGCCAGGCCATTCGCGGGAAACGCGAGCAAGTGTTTCTGGCCAGTAAATTCGGCATCGTCCGCGACCCGGCCAATCCGGCCTTTCGCGACATAAATGGTCGCCCCGAGTACATCCGCCAGGCCGTCGAAGGCAGCCTCAAGCGCCTTGGGGTTGAGACGCTCGATCTGTACTACCAGCACCGCATGGACCCGAACGTACCGGTTGAAGAAACCGTCGGCGCGCTGTCAGGTCTGGTCAAGGCAGGCAAGGTGCGTTACCTGGGCCTGAGCGAGGCTTCGGTGGCTACCCTTGAGCGAGCGCACAAAGTGCATCCGATCAGCGCATTGCAAAGTGAGTACTCGCTGTGGAGCCGCGACCAGGAAGGCAACGGTTGCCTTGAAGCCTGTCAGCGCCTGGGCATTGCCTTTGTGCCCTACAGCCCGCTGGGTCGGGGATTTTTGACCGGTGCGCTAAGAACTGTGGACGATTTTGCCGCAGACGATTTCCGCCGTTTCAATCCCCGTTTTCAAGGTGAGAACTTCGGCAAAAACCTGCTATTGGTCGAACAAGTGCAAACCCTGGCTGCCGAAAAAGACGTGACGGCCGGGCAACTGGCGTTGGCCTGGGTACTGGCACAGGGCGATTACCTGATCCCGATTCCGGGCACCAAGCAACGCAAGTATCTGCAGGAGAATGTGGGAGCGCTGGAGGTCAAGCTGAGCGCCAGCGAGCTGGCCGCACTGGAAAGCATATTCCCGGCCAGCGCCGTGGCCGGGTTGCGCTATGCCGAAGCAACGATGAAGCAGCTCACGCTCTGAGACTGCACTACCTTTACCCTATCCTGTGGGAGCGAGCCTGCTCGCGATACAGGCAAACCGCGTCGCCTGTTTCGCGAGCAGGCTCGCTCCCACACCATCAGGTCATATCACAGCACGTCAGAAATCCCGTTTGTAGAAGATATCCAGCGAGCTGGCAAAACCGCTGGCTACTTCGACATACACACGCTTGCTCAGTTTGTAACGCAGGGCAATGGTACTGGCAGGTTCAAACACACCCACACCATAGCGTACGCTCAGCCGCTCGTTGATCTTGCCACTGGCCACCACTGCCGTGCTGTTGCCGGTACCTTCGGTATCAAGCTCAAAATCCTTGATCCCCAGGTGGTTGGCCAGGCTGGTGGTAATCCCCGAACTGCCCATCAGGCCCAGGCCCAGCGCCGCCTGCGCCAGCAGGTTTTCATCTTCCCCGGTACCCGTCAGCGGACGCCCAAGAATCAGGTAAGACAACGCCTGTTCCTGGCTCATGGCCGGTTCCGAGAAGATTTGCGTAGTGGGCTGTTCCGCACTGCCTGTCAGGCGAATCCCGGCAATCACGTCGTCGGTCTGGCGGACCGCTTCGATATCCAGATAAGGCTGGTCAATCGGCCCGGCGAACAGCAAACGCGCACGGCGTATGGTCAGCTTCTGGCCATAGGCACGGTAGCGGCCGTTATTGAGGCGCAGCTCGCCACGGGTGTCCATGTCGTTGCCAATATGCACCTGCCCCGCCAGATCGGCGTTCAGGCCAAAGCCGGAGAATGTCAGCAACTCCTGCCCCACCACCACGGTGATATCCATGTCGACCTGCATCGGCGCGGCTTCACCCGTCGTCTGCTGGCCCACAATCACCGTGTCATCTGACACCTTGACCGTCGAGGGTGGCAATTCCCGTACCACGATTTCACCCTTGGGCACGTTCACCGTACCGGCGATCAACAGGGTGTTGTCGGGGTTGAGGGAGATTTTCAGGTCCGGGGCGACTTCCAGCTTGGCATAAGGCTCGACCGTCACCGGCAGGTTGTTGCCCTTGACCAGCACATTGACCGCCACTGCCTGACCCCAGGCCACATTGCCGCTGACGCTGCCCTGGCCCTTGTCGCCGCTGGTCCAGCCGCCATTGATCTGCGCCGTTTCGCCGTTGATGGCCAGCGAAAGCTGCACATTCTCGAAGTTGGTCGGCAGCTCCGGCCCCGAGATTTCACCGCCGGTCAGGGCCACATTGCCGTTGACATGGGGCGACAGCAAAGCACCCGATATCGTGCCAGAGCCGTTGAGCTGGCCGGTGAGTTTTTCCACCATCGGCGCAAACGGACGAATCATCGACACATCCAGCCCGGTGAGACGGAATTCACCGGTAACAGGTTTGCTTTTGGGCAGCGGATTGATCCGCGCTGCCAGCATCAACTGCCCCAGCTTGCCACCATCGAAATCAAGCCGCGATTCAACCCGGTTAGGGGTCAGGTTGCTGGTCAGCTTGAACGCCTGGTATGGGAAGTCCAGCCACTGGCCCTTGTCTTTGAAGCGCAACGTGCCACCACTGGCATCCACCACCACCTGGCCTTTAGGCCCGCTGGCAGGCAAGTCCAGCATCAAGTCGGCATTGAGCTGGCCCTGCCACTGGAAGTCCTTGGGCAACCACTCAGCCAGGCTGTCGAGGGGGAACTGCTTGAGGTGCAGACGCAGTTTCGGGTCCGGCACCAGGCGCTGCTCTTCGCTGCACAAGCTCGCCGGGCCGGAGAGCCAGCACTGCGCGCCCAGATTGAGCCGGCCATCGGCCAGGCGCTCCAGCCGTGCCGGGTTTTGCAGCACCCAGGCCTGGCCGCCGGCCTTGACGTCGCCACTGGCCAGTCGCCCGCGCCAGTTGCCTTTGTCCAGGCCGCCATCCACGGCCAGGCCCAGTTGCACCAACGGTCCTTGCAAATCCAGCTTGAGCTGCTGACGCTTGATATCGCCACTGCCGTTGGCGGTGAGCACGCCCAGTTGGGTGTCACCGGCGCGGATGCCGCTGCCCTTGAGGTCGATGCGGCCACGCTGGTTGCGATCGAGGCTGGCATCCAGGGTCAGGCTTTGCAGATGATTGTCGGCAAACGCAAGTTGCTGCCCATTGAGCGCCACTTTGCCTTGCGGTGCCTTGAGGGTTCCGCCTACATCGACACGGCCCTTGAGCTGACCGCGCAGTTCGGGCCACAGCTGGCCCAGACGCGGCATATTGAGATCAAGCTGGGCCTTGATTTGCTCCTGCAAACTGGCGCTACCATTGATGCGATTATCGCCCAGGCGAATATCCAGCGCACTGACGGTCCAGGCCTCACCGGCGCCCTGGGCCTTGGCTTGCAGCACCGCAGGCAGGCCGCGCAAACGGCCCTTGAGGTCGAGATTGGCATCCAGCTCCAGACGCTCGTTTTTAAATGAACCCTTGCTGCGCAACGGGCCTGCCAGCGTACCCGGCAACTCGGCCACCCAATACGCAGGGTTGAGCGCACTCAGGTCCAGCGCCGTGTCCCACACCACGCCATCGGCAAACTGCACATTGACGTGGCCCTCGGCTTTGCCCTGCCCGGCCACCAGTTTGAGCTGCGGCAGGAAGACCTTGCCCAGATCGCCACTGAACGGGCTGCTGAGGCTGAACTTGCCCGCCGGGCCATCAAGGTCCGCCTTGAAGTTGCCCAGATAGTTACCGTCGCGATAGGACACTTCAGCCACAAACGTGCGCAAATCCACATCAGGCTTGTCGATCAGCGGATACAGGTTGTGCCAGGGAAACTCCAGCCAGTCGATTTTGGCCTCGGCGCTCAAGCCTTCATGCCAGTCCACTTGCCCCGACAGTTTCAGGCGCTGCTGCGGGTTGGCGGTCAGGTCCAGCGCAGCGATCTGCGCACCCTTGGCATCCACGCGGCCTTTGAGCTGCAGGTTCACTGGCTGTTTTTCGGCAGGCAACAGGGCGCTGCCATTCAATTCATAGCCGTCCTTGAGGTCGCCCTTGGCCGTCAGCAACAACTGATTGAGCACCAGGGTGTCCGGCAGATCGGGGCTGGCCTTGAACGGTTCGGCGGTGATTTTCAATTGCGCCGGCAAGTTGTCGGCCAAAGGCTGCAGCTCGCCCGTCAGGTGCGCATTGATATAACCGGTGGTGTCGGCCTTGAGGTTCAAGCTAGTACGCAGATTGCCATCAACCTTGAGCGCGATCGCCAGGGGTTTGCCATCCGGAGCTGGCAGGCTGACGTTACCTTGCAAGGTCAACGGCCAGTCGCCATTGGGTTGCAGCAGGCCGGACAGGTCAACATTGAGGTCTTCGCGCTCGACCTGCACCGAGTCGAGCTGCAAGCCCTTGGCCGTCCACTGCGCCGACATCTGCATGCCCTTGAGCTGCTCGATGCCGTTGAACAGTACATTGCCGACCTTGACCACACCCACTTCAATCGCCAGCGGCAATTTCAGCTCCGGCAGGCTGATCGGCCCGCTGCTGCTGTCTTCACTGGGCGGAAATTGCAGGCTGATGGCGTCAGCCTGCAATTGATCGATACATAGCGTCATGCGGGTCAGACAGCCCGGCGACCAGGCAAAGATCGGCCGGCTTACCTCCACCCGGCTGGTGCCTTGCTCCCACAAGAGATGATCGGCACCCCACTGGCCGCCCAGGCGCCCGGCAAAATTCTCCACCTGCAAACCCGGTACCTGCCCCAGCACCCAGCGGCTGCCTGCTTGCGTACCCAGAATCACGCCCACACTGACAACGGCCAGCAGCACCAACGCCACCAGCACCAGCCCGGCTATTTTCAAACCACGAATCACAGTTCTGGCCCCATCGAAAAGTGCAAACGGACACCGCCATCGTCATCCAGCGCATGGGCCAGATCCAGACGTATGGGGCCTACCGGCGAGATCCAGCGAATACCAACGCCGACCCCGGTTTTCAGGCTCGGAAAGTCCAGTGTGTTGAACGCATTGCCCTGGTCGACAAAGGTCGCCCAGCGCCACTTTTCGGCGAACTGATATTGATATTCCAGGCTACCCGCGAGCATGTAGCGCCCGCCAATACGATCACCTTCGGAGTTTTTCGGCGACAGACTCTGGTAATCATAACCACGCACGCTCTGGTCGCCACCGGCGAAGAAGCGCAGGGACGGTGGAATCGATTTGTAGCCGTTGGTGGCACTGCCACCAAACTGGATCCGGCCCAAAAAGCGGTGTTTTTCCCACAGGGTGGTCAACGCCTTGAACTGCACATCGCCATGCAGCAGGTTGGTATCGGACATCAACCCTTGCTTGGCCACCTGCATATCCGTGGTCACACTGTAGCCGTGACTGGGGTCGATGCGGTTGTCGCTGCGCAATACCGAATAGCTGACGCCCGGCATCAGCAAGGTACTCAGGCCCGAGTCATCGCCCAGGCGGTACTCTTCATGCTGCCATTTGAGCGAGATGACGCGCGTCCAGCCGTTATCCAGTTTGCTGTGCCACTCCGGGCCGACCGTGAGCAGCTTGCTCAAGGTGTCGGTGTTGGCGATTTCTTCGTTTTGATAACCCGCAGCAAGACGCAGTTTATCGGTCAGCGGTGGATCCAGCGGGATGTCATACCAGGCACCGACGTTTTGCTTGGGCTGGGATATTTCGGATTCAAAGCCGTAGCTGTCACCGCGCGGGTTGCCCCAGTGGCGCATCCAGCTGGCCTTGCCACGGGCTCCGGTATCGGTCGAGTAACCCAGGCCCAGGGTCATGGTACGCGGCTTGCGGGTTTCCAGGTCGACGTCGACCGGGATCACCTGCCCCACCGCAGTACTGGGTGCGGCATCGACGCGCACCACTTCAAAGTAGCCACTGCTTTGCAGGTTCTGGTTAAGTTCGGCAACCAGTTCCGAGTCGTACGGGGTATCCGGGGTAAACGGCACCATGCGTTGCAGCAAGGTCTGGTCAAAGGGTGCATCGCCGGCAAAACTGACTTTACCGAGAAAAAAACGCGGGCCGCTTTCGTAGACCAGATTGATATCGGCAAAACCGCCCTTGGGGTCGACCAGCAGTTCGTGCTGAGTGAATTTACCATTGAAAAAACCGTAACGCAGGGCACGGTTCTGGATCAGGCGCTTGGCGTCTTCGTAGTTGCCCTGATTGAGCACCGCGCCGGGTTTGAGATCATCGCTGGCCGGTATCTGAAAGGCCTTCAGCGAAGCGGCCGGGCCTTCGACGCGCACGTTGACGTTGCGCAGATGCACCGGCTCGCCGGGATCGATGCTCAACACCAGACGCGGCGGATCGCCGGGCTTGACCTCGGCGTCGATGGAGGGCTGGTAGTAACCCAAGGCCTGGGAGGCTTTCAGGGCCTGCTCCTGCGCGCCACGTTGAAAACGCAAAAGCGCTTTCTCGTCACGATCGCCGAGGCTGCCAATATAGCCTTCCACGTTGGCCTTGAGGGCGTCGTTTGCCGGTTTGACCTTGACCACCAACTCGCTTTGGGCACACGCCGCAAAACTGCTGAGCAGCAGGACAACACCACTGGTAAATCTTCCTGGGAACGTCATAGGCGCGGATGCTATCACGGGCTGGGGTGCTCATAGAGCGCGTCAACGGGCAAAAAGTTCGTGTTCAAACCGTTGCGGTATGTGACACCTGCGGATTGGCATGGAAGAACACATGTTCTATCACCGGCCCCACCGCAACTTCCCCGATCTCCACATAGCCCTGGCGCTTGTAGAATTCAAGGTAATGCGGGTTTCCGGTGTCGAGCACCACACCTTCGGAGTGCTCGTCCTCGGCGCACCAGTTATGCACTGCTTCAAGCAACTGCTCACCGTAATGCAAACCCTGGAATTCGGGATGAATACCCAGCAACGGCAGCATATGCACGGCATCTCCCGGCACGCAGGCCTGCACTGCCTGGTGATAGTCCAGATACCGCCGCGTGCAGTTCAGCCCGGCACTGAGCACCATGCGCAACTGCCAGGCCCAGCTTTCGGTAATCCCCAGGCGCCGCTGCGGCGGGGCAATCAGGGCAATGCCCACCAGGCGGTCATTGACCAGCAACCCCAGCGCCGGCAAGTCCTGAAAAAAATGTTGCCTGACCAGCTCCCGCACTGTCGCGCGAACCCGTTGTTCGTAACCGCTGCGCTCGGCGTTGAACAGAAAGCGGAATGTCGGCTCATGGCGATAGGCCTGATACAGCAAGGAGCGCGCTTCTCTTGAATAGCCACTGTCAAGCAACTGGATCTGACTGGTGGCGTTCGGCGTTTGCGTCATGCGATCAACTCCCCGGCGCGGCCTGGATAGCGGCGCTTCTAATGCGTACGAACCCCCGAGGGCCACAACAGTTCCATCATGGCCAAGTGCATCCTACGTTAGCAGTGCATTTGCCCCACTGCACGCTGGCAGCCAGAGCGTCAGTCCGCTAGCATCGCAGTTTTGTTCAGGACTGCCCGCCCATGAAAATCGTTTCATTCAACATCAACGGCCTGCGCGCTCGGCCACATCAGCTGGCAGCGCTGATCGAGAAACACCAGCCTGACGTGATCGGCCTGCAGGAAACCAAGGTCCATGACGATCAGTTCCCCATCGCCGACATCGAAGCGCTGGGGTATCACGTGCACTTCCATGGTCAAAAAGGCCATTACGGGGTCGCCCTGCTCTCGCGCCAGGCACCTCTGGAGCTGCACAAGGGTTTTGCCGGTGATGAAGATGACGCCCAGCGGCGTTTTATCTGGGGCACTTTCGCTGACGAAAACGGCCAGCCGGTGACCATCATGAATGGTTACTTCCCACAGGGCGAAAACCGCGATCACCCCACCAAATTCCCGGCCAAGCAGCGTTTCTACAGCGACCTGCAGCAGCTGCTTGAAAGCCAGTTCAGCAATGAACAACCACTGGTGGTAATGGGCGATATCAATATCTCGCCGCAGGACTGCGATATCGGTATCGGCCCGGACAACGCCAAGCGCTGGCTGAAAACCGGCAAGTGCAGCTTTTTGCCGGAAGAACGCGAGTGGCTGGAACGTCTCAAGGGCTGGGGCCTGGTGGACAGCTTTCGCTACCTGCACCCGGACGTGGCCGACCGTTTCAGCTGGTTCGATTACCGCAGCCGTGGTTTTGAGGATGAGCCCAAGCGTGGCCTGCGCATTGACGTGATCCTTGCCTCCCAGGGGCTGGTGCCACGCATCAAGGCAGCGGGTGTGGACTACGACCTGCGTGGCATGGAAAAACCATCGGATCATGCGCCGATCTGGCTGGAATTGAGCTAAGAACAATCCCGTAGCAGCTGCCGAAGGAACGAGGCTGCTGCTACAGAGGGGCCTGTCATCGGCTTGAAACCTTTCTGACTTAAATTGCAGGCCTTTCTATGGCTCCAGGAAGGTGCCTGCCGATGCTGCGTCTTATGTCCTTGACCCTGTTATGCGCGCTGACCGGCCTGGTCTGCGCTGCCGACCTGCGCATCCAGGGCTCCAACACCATCGGCGCCAACCTTGGCCCTGCACTGGTCAGCGCCATGCTCGCCGAGCAAGGCCTGCATGACATCCACAGTGTCCCGGTCATCCCGCCCAACGAGCACACTATTGTCGGCACCACGGCGCAGGGCCGGCAGATCCGGGTGGATGTCGCCGCCCATGGCTCGGGTACCGGCTTTACTGCCCTGGCCGCCGGGCATGCGGATCTGGTGGCGTCCTCGCGCCCCATCAAGGACCGCGAACTGGTAGACCTTGAGCGCCTGGGAGACCTGAAAAGCCCGAGCGCCGAACAAGTGATTGCCATCGATGGCCTGGCGATCATTCTCCACCCGCGCAACCCGCTCAATCAGCTTGATACCGAGCAACTGGCACAGGTTTTCAGTGGCCGGATCAGCCGCTGGGAACAGCTGGGCGGGGTCGGTGGTGCCATTCATTTATATGCCCGCGATGGCCAGTCCGGCACCTGGGAGACCTTTAAAGAGCTGGTCTTGAACCGCAACGGGCAGTCCTTGAGCAGTACGGCACAGCGTTTCGAATCCAGCGAAGAGCTATCCGATGCCGTCAGCCGTGACCCACAAGCCATCGGCTTTATCGGCCTGCCGTATATCCGTGAGGCCAAGGCCCTGGCTATCGTTGATGGCGCATCGCAGCCCATGCTGCCGCTCACCAGCCTGATTGCCAGCGAAGACTACCCCTTGTCGCGGCGTCTGTTCTTTTACCTGCCTCCCTCGACGATAAATCCCTGGGCAAAAGCACTGGTTGCCTTCACCCAAAGCCCGCAAGGTCAGGCCATTGTCGGGCAAAACGGCTTTGTCGCCCAAAGCGTACAAGCTGGCAGCGTGCTACCGGGCGGGCACATGCCCCAGGCGTATCAGGCGCTGACGCGGGAGGCACAGCGCCTGTCAGTCAACTTCCGTTTTGAAGAAGGCAGCGCCTCACTGGATAACAAGGCGCGTCAGGACTTGCTGCGTGTGGCCGACTACCTGAGCGCCCATGGCAAACTCGACAAACAGATCACACTGGTGGGTTTTGGCGATGCCAAGGATGACCCGCAGCGTGCACAATTGCTGTCAACGTTGCGGGCGATGGCCGTACGCCGCGAGCTGGTGAAAAGCGGCGTGGTGCCCAGGGAAATTCGTGGCTATGGCGCACAAATGCCGGTGGCAGCCAATATCGAAGATGAAGGGCGCCAGAAGAATCGTCGGGTTGAGGTGTGGGTTTATTGAGTGTGCAAGGTCAAATGCCCCCTCTCCCTAGAGTGCATATTTATCCAGCTCAAACTTGCCCACTGCCGCCCGGTGTACTTCGTCCGGGCCATCCGCCAGGCGCAGCGTGCGCTGCATGGCGTACATATAAGCCAGCGGAAAATCCGCCGAAACCCCTGCCCCGCCATGCATCTGAATGGCCCGGTCAATCACCTTCAAGGCAACGTTGGGCGCGACAACCTTGATCTGGGCGATTTCACTTCTGGCCACCTTGTTGCCTACCGTGTCCATCATATACGCAGCCTTGAGGGTCAACAGGCGCGCCATGTCGATCTCCATGCGCGAGTCGGCGATCTTGTCGATATTGGCCCCCAGACGTGCCAGCGGCTTGCCGAACGCGGTACGTGCCAGCGAACGCTTGCACATTAAAGCCAGTGCCCGCTCGGCCATGCCAATCGAGCGCATGCAGTGGTGAATCCGGCCCGGCCCAAGACGCCCCTGGGCAATTTCAAAGCCCCGGCCTTCACCCAACAAAACGTTTTCATACGGCACTCGTACGTTGTCGAACAGCACTTCGGCATGACCATGAGGAGCATCGTCGTAGCCGAATACCGGCAGTGGCCGTACGATTTTCACCCCTGGGGTGTCTACCGGCACCAGGATCATTGAGTGCTGCTGATGCCGCGGATTTTCAGGGTTGCTCAAGCCCATGAAAATCATGATCTTGCAGCGAGGGTCACAAGCTCCCGACGTCCACCATTTGCGGCCATTGATCAGCCACTCGTCACCGTCACGCACGGCGCATGCCGTCATATTAGTAGCATCCGACGAGGCGACGTCCGGTTCGGTCATGGCAAACGCCGAGCGAATGTCACCCCGCAACAGCGGCTCCAACCACTGCTTTTTTTGTGCCTCGCTGGCGTAGCGCACCAGTACTTCCATATTGCCGGTATCCGGTGCCGAGCAGTTGAAGGGCTCGGAACCCAGCATCGAGCGCCCCATGATTTCTGCCAGCGGCGCGTATTCAAGGTTGGTCAGCCCGGCGCCCAGTTCGGACTCTGGCAAAAACAGATTCCATAGCCCTTCAGCCCTGGCCTTGAGTTTCAACTCTTCCATGATCGCTGTGGGCTGCCAGCGATCACCTTCAGCCACCTGCTGATCAAAAATCGCCTCCGCCGGGTAAACATGGGCGTCCATAAACGCTGTCACACGCTCACGCAGGGCCTGAACTTTCGGAGAGTAAGCGAAATCCATAAGTGACTACCTTCTACCGGGCTGCTGAAAAGTGATACCCGATGCTAGATTAGCCACCCTTTATTTGCGCCATCTATTAACGACGTGTATTACCATTCATAAGCAATATATGATCGGGGCGCGTTTTCCTTTCCAATAACAAGAGCCAGCGCGTCATGAACCTGAACAAGGTCGATCTCAATCTGTTTATCGTCTTCGACGCCATCTATACCGAAGCCAACCTGACCCGCGCCGGGCAGATTATCGGCATCACCCAGCCAGCCGTGTCCAATGCCCTGGCGCGATTGCGCGAGAGCTTCAATGACCCGCTGTTCGTGCGCACCGCCCAGGGCATGGTGCCCACCCCCATGGCACAGAACATCATCAGCCCGGTGCGCAGTGCCCTGGCGCTGTTGCGTGTTTCGGTGCAGGAAAGCCGCACCTTCAACCCCCTGCAAGCCAACAAGACCTACCGCATCAGCATGACAGACCTGTCAGAAGCGGTGATTTTGCCGCCGCTATTCCAGCGGCTACGGCGTCAGGCGCCTTCGGTGGTGGTCGAGAGTTTTCTCTCTCATCGGCGTGAGACCACCAGTGATCTGGCTGCCGGGCGTCTGGATTTTGCGATAGATGCCCCCCTCAATACCGACCCGCAGGTACGCCATGTCAAATTGATGGAAGACCGTTACGTCTGCGCCATGCGCCAGGGCCACCCATCAGCCGGCAAGGCAACCCTGAGCCTGGATGAATACCTGGCGCTGACCCACATTCATATCTCGACCCGACGCAACGGCCTCGGCGAGGTCGACCTGGCCCTGGGCAAGATGGGCCTGCAGCGCAAGATCACCCTGCGCTCGCAGCATTACCTGATGGCCTCTAATGTGCTGCAGCAAACCGACATGGCAATGACCGTGCCCGAGCGTTTTGCCCGCCGCCATGGCCTGCACTTTGTAGCCTTGCCCCTCAATGAACTGCCCAATGTGGAAACCCATTTGTACTGGCACGAAAGTACCGAGCAAGACCCGGCCAATCGCTGGATGCGCGAGCAACTGATAGAGCTGTGCCAGCAACAACAGAAATTCGAAGCCGCAAGCCTGCTTGACGTATACGTCAACCAAGCTTTAGTTTAGCAACACGATTTCTCCAGAGCCCGCCCATGAGCAGCCAGACGTACAGTATCTCCGACCTTGCCCGTGAACTTGACATCACCACCCGTGCCATTCGCTTTTATGAAGAGCAAGGCCTGCTCGCCCCTGAACGACGCGGTCAGGAGCGGGTGTATTCGGCGCGGGACAAAGTCAGCCTGAAACTGATTCTGCGCGGCAAGCGCATCGGCTTTTCGCTGGCCGAATGCCGCGAACTGATCGAGCTTTATGACCCCACCAGCGGCAACCAGAAACAGCTCAACAGCATGCTGGCCAAAATCGCCGAACGCCGCGAGCAGCTTGAGCAGCAGTTGCTGGATATCCAGCAGATGCAGCTGGAGCTCGATACCGCTGAAGAGCGGTGTCTCCAGGCGCTGGAACAGACCATAAAAAAACAGACGACTAACAGTCCCTCGCTCTGACTGACCGCCTGCGAACTCCAGCACACCCCCATCTGCCCCCTCTCCCTCCGGGAGAGGGCTGGGGTGAGGGTTGGGCAAGACCCCATTTCAACGGACACGGTGATCCCCATGACACTTCCAACCCATGTGCGGCTGATCGAAGTAGGCCCGCGCGACGGTCTGCAAAACGAGGCCCAACCCATCAGTGTCGCGGACAAGGTGCAACTGGTTGACGCCCTGACCGACGCCGGATTGGGCTATATCGAAGCCGGCAGCTTTGTCTCCCCCAAGTGGGTGCCGCAAATGGCCGGTTCGGCTGAAGTCTTCGCACAAATCCGCCGCAAGCCGGGCGTGGTCTACGGTGCGCTGGCACCGAACCTGCGTGGTTTTGAAGATGCCGTGGCCGCCGGGGTAAAGGAAGTCGCGGTATTTGCCGCCGCATCCGAAGCGTTCTCGCAACGCAATATCAATTGCTCGATCAGCGAAAGCCTGGCGCGCTTTGTGCCCATTATTGAAGCGGCCAGGCAGCACGGCATCAGCGTACGCGGCTATGTGTCCTGTGTGCTGGGCTGCCCTTATGAAGGCCAGGTCAGTGCGCAGCAGGTGGCACAGGTAGCGCAGGAGCTGTACGCCATGGGCTGTTACGAGGTGTCACTGGGCGACACCATCGGCACCGGTACACCGACAGCCACACGCACCCTGTTTGAGACGGTAGCGGCTTGCGTCCCGCGGGAAAAACTCGCCGGGCATTTCCACGATACCTACGGTCAGGCGCTGGTAAATATCTACGCCAGCCTGCAGGAAGGCATCGCGGTATTCGACAGCTCCATCGCCGGCCTCGGCGGTTGCCCCTATGCCAAGGGTGCCAGCGGTAACGTGGCCACGGAAGACGTGCTGTACATGCTCAACGGCATGGGCATCGATACCGGGGTCGACATGGACAAGCTGTTACTGGCCGGCGCGCACATCTGCAAGGTGCTGGGTCGTGTTACCGGATCACGGGTGGCAAAGGCCCGCCAGGGCTAAAAAGTGTTCCGGGGTGTTACCTCGCCGCCACACAAACGAGTAACACGGAAACAAACCGGCCATGCCCATGGCCGGTTTTTTATTGCCTTAATTTTCAAGTAGTTGATTTATAAGGGTTTTTAAAAGTTGGCACGGCTCCTGCTATCTCTATGGCATAACAAGAATAAAAACCGCAGCAACATAATAAAAACAATACGAAACGACTCTGACATAACAAAAACAACACGGCAGAGACGCAGCTAACAGATTTTTTTGGAGAAGGTTTACTTTTCCGAGGCGCCTAAAAACCACCTCGCAACCGGGCAGAGAAGAATAAAACTACCTTCAGGTAGCACCCGCACAGGTTGGATCACGGGTTTGATAGCCGGTGATAAAAGTGGATCAGCGCTCAAAAAAATACGTTTGCTCTTGACCCCGGATGGGGGTCGCACAAAAACGCAGCAAAAGGGCGAGTTCCAAAAACAACAATAGACCGCCCTTCAATAATAAAAAAAGAGCACGCAACGACATATTAAAGGGGAGCCTCGGCTCCCCTTTGTGCTATCTGTGGTTTGATAATTTGCTTAACTGCATACCCCCGTGGGAGCGAGCCTGCTCGCGATTCAGGCGGCGCGGTCTGTCTGGCAAATCGCGGTGATGCCATCGCGAGCAAGCCCGTTCCCACGGGTTTGGTCATTTCTGTTGGCACTCCTGAATACTGATCTCGCGCATTTTGAATTTCTGGATCTTGCCGGTCACGGTCATCGGGAATGCATCGACAAACTTGAAAAAACGCGGCGCTTTAAAGTGCGCAATCCGCGACTTGCACCAGGTTTGCAGCTCAAGCTCATTGGCCGTATGACCGGGATGAAACTTGATCCAGGCAACGATCTCTTCGCCATATTTGGCGTCAGGGATACCCACAACCTGCACGTCAGCCACTGCCGGGTGGGTAAAAAAGAACTCCTCCAGCTCCCGCGGGTAAATATTTTCTCCACCGCGAATAATCATGTCCTTGTTGCGCCCCACAATGCGTACATAGCCCTGCTCATCCATCTGCGCCAGGTCACCGGTATGCATCCAGCCGTCGCCGTCGATGGCATCAGCGGTGGCCTGCGGGTTGTTCCAGTAACCGAGCATCACGCTGTAGCCACGGGTACACAACTCGCCAATCTCACCCCGGGCAACGGTGTTGCCCGCAGCATTGATCAACTTGCTCTCAAGTTGTGGCTGGGTACGCCCCACCGTGGTAACCCGCAATTCCAGTTCATCCGCAGGCCCCGTCTGTATCGATACCGGGCTGGTTTCGGTCATGCCATAGGCGATTTGTACTTCGCCCATATGCATTTCACTGATGACGCGGCGCATGACCTCGATCGGGCATGTGGCCCCGGCCATAATCCCCGTGCGCAGGCTCGACAGATCAAACGAGGCACGCTGCGGGTGGTCGAGCATGGCGATAAACATGGTCGGCACACCGTACAGCCCGGTGGCGCGCTCTTGCGCAACCGCTTGCAGCGTAAGGCCCGGGTCAAAGGCCTCCGCAGGGTAGATCATGGTAGTGCCATGGGTCACGCAACCCAGATTACCCATCACCATGCCAAAGCAGTGATAAAGCGGCACGGGGATTACCAGACGGTCGCTGGCCGTCAGCCCCAGGCTTTCGCCTACCATATAGCCATTATTGAGAATGTTATGATGGCTAAGGGTCGCCCCCTTGGGGAAGCCTGTGGTACCGGAGGTGTACTGGATATTGACCGGCTGGTCGACGTGCAGGCTGGCTTCGCGGCAGCGTAACTGCTCCGGTTCGACCTCGTCAGCCAACATGGCAAGGTGCGACCACGGCAAAAAACCTGCCGGCGGCTCAGCCGCGAGGCTGATGACCCCACGCAAATCGGCAAAGCGCACACAATCCAGCGCCCCGACCGATTGCTCCGCCAGCTCAGGGATCAACTCCTGGAGCATGGCGTGATAGTTGGACGTCTTGAACGCGCCCGCACACACCAACCATTGACACGCCGATTGCTTGAGTACGTATTCGAGTTCCGAGAGCCGGTATGCCGGGTTGATATTGACCAGAATCACGCCAATCTTGGCGCTGGCAAACTGGCTGATAAACCACTCGGCGCCATTAGGCGCCCACACCCCCAGCCGGTCCCCTGCCTGCAAACCCAAAGCCAGCAGTGCCCTGGCATGCAGGTCGACCTCCTCGGCCAATTGTGCCCATGTATAACGTTGCTGCTGATGGCGTACCACCAACGCCTCCCCCTGCGGGTAACGCGCAGCAGTCTGATCAAAAGCCTGGCCTATCGTCATCGCCAGCAGCGGCTTGTCCAGCGCACCCTGGCTGTAACTGGGGACGGATTGCAACTTCATGGCAACTCCTCTTGTGATTGTTTTGGGAGCATGAGCAAGGCGCGTACTGCACCGGCTCATTTGAAGAACAACAAATACTCTGGCCTAAGTTGACGTTAACGTAAAGGTCGTTGACAGTTAAAGGCGCCAAGTTTACGTTAACGTAAAGGTTATCAATGGCGACGCAGTAACCGCCTCCACAAGAACAATGAATATAGGTGCCCCATGAGCTACCCCACCCTGAACTTCGCCCTGGGCGAAACCATCGATATGCTGCGCGATCAGGTCCAGGCATTCGTCGCTGCCGAACTGGCGCCACGGGCGGCGCAAATCGACAAGGACAACCTGTTCCCGGCCGACATGTGGCGCAAGTTCGGTGACATGGGGTTGCTCGGCATCACCGTCTCAGAAGAGTACGGCGGCACCGGCCTGAGCTATCTGGCCCATGTGGTGGCCATGGAAGAAATCAGCCGCGGCTCGGCATCGGTGGCCCTGTCCTACGGCGCCCACTCCAATCTGTGCGTCAACCAGATCAACCGCAACGGCACCCACGAACAGAAACTCAAATACCTGCCCAAGCTGATCAGCGGCGAACACGTCGGTGCCCTGGCCATGAGCGAACCGAACGCCGGTTCCGATGTGGTTTCGATGAAACTGCGCGCCGACAGACGCGGCGACCACTTTGTCCTCAACGGCAGCAAAACCTGGATCACCAATGGCCCGGACGCCAGCACCTATGTGATCTATGCCAAGACCGACCTGGAGAAAGGCCCGCACGGAATCAGCGCATTTATCGTTGAGCGTGACTGGAAAGGCTTCAGCCGCAGTAGCCATTTCGACAAGCTTGGCATGCGCGGTTCCAACACCAGCGAGCTGTTTTTCGACGATGTCGAAGTGCCTGAAGAGAACCTGCTGGGCACCCTCAACGCCGGCGTAAAGGTCCTGATGAGCGGCCTGGACTACGAGCGTGTGGTGCTCTCGGGCGGCCCCACCGGGATCATGCAGGCGTGCATGGACCTGATCGTGCCGTACATTCACGACCGCAAGCAATTCGGCCAGAGCATCGGCGAATTTCAGTTGATCCAGGGCAAGGTGGCTGACATGTACACCCAGCTCAATGCCAGCCGTGCCTATCTGTATGCCGTGGCTGCCGCGTGCGAACGTGGCGAAACAACGCGCAAGGATGCCGCCGGCGTGATTTTGTACAGCGCCGAACGCGCCACGCAAATGGCCCTCGATGCCATTCAGATTCTCGGCGGCAACGGCTACATCAATGAATTCCCTGCCGGGCGCCTCCTGCGCGACGCCAAACTGTATGAAATCGGCGCTGGCACCAGCGAAATCCGACGCATGCTGATTGGTCGCGAACTCTTCAACGAAACCCGCTAAGGAGCGCAGGCATGTCCATCTTGCAGACGACAATCAACCCGCGCTCGGCCGAGTTCGGGCTTAACCGCGACGCCATGCTCAAACAGGTCGACGCCTTGCATGCCCTGCTAGCGCAGGTGCAACAAGGCGGTGGCGCCAAGGCGCAGGAGCGGCATACCTCACGAGGCAAGTTGCTACCTCGCGAACGGATTGACCGCCTTTTGGACAGCGGTTCGCCCTTCCTTGAATTGAGTCAGTTAGCGGCTTACAACGTGTACGGCGAAGACGTTCCGGCAGCCGGGATCATTGCCGGCATTGGTCGGGTCGAGGGCGTGGAGTGCATGATTGTCGCCAACGACGCGACGGTCAAAGGCGGTTCGTACTACCCACTGACGGTCAAAAAACACCTGCGGGCGCAAACCATCGCCGAGCAGAACCGCTTGCCGTGCATTTATCTGGTGGACTCGGGGGGTGCCAACTTGCCGCGCCAGGACGAGGTGTTCCCGGACCGCGAGCACTTTGGACGGATCTTCTTCAACCAGGCCAACATGAGCGCAGCGGGCATCCCGCAAATTGCCGTGGTCATGGGCTCCTGTACCGCAGGCGGTGCCTATGTACCCGCCATGGCCGACGAAGCCATTATGGTGCGTCAACAGGCAACGATTTTTCTCGCTGGCCCGCCGCTGGTAAAGGCCGCCACGGGCGAAGTGGTCAGCGCCGAAGACCTCGGCGGGGCCGATGTGCACTGCAAGATTTCCGGGGTGGCCGACCACTATGCCGACAGCGACGAACACGCCCTGGCGCTGGCCCGGCGCAGCGTTGCCAACCTCAACTGGCGCAAGCTGGGCCAGTTGCAGCAGCGCACACCACAGGTACCGCTGTACGACCGTGATGAGCTGTACGGCATAGTCCCGGCTGATGCCAAGCAGCCTTTTGATGTACGCGAAGTGATTGCGCGGCTGGTGGATGGCTCGGTATTCGATGAGTTCAAGGCCCTGTTCGGTACCACGCTGGTGTGCGGCTTTGCCCATTTGCAGGGTTACCCGGTGGCGATTCTGGCCAACAACGGGATCCTGTTTGCCGAGGCCGCGCAAAAGGGCGCGCACTTTATCGAGCTGGCCTGTCAGCGCGGCATCCCCCTGGTGTTTTTGCAAAATATCACCGGCTTTATGGTCGGGCAGAAATACGAAGCCGGTGGGATTGCCAAACACGGTGCCAAATTGGTCACCGCCGTTGCGTGCGCCAGGGTGCCCAAATTCACCGTGATCATTGGCGGCAGCTTTGGCGCCGGCAACTACGGAATGTGCGGCCGCGCCTACGATCCACGCTTCTTGTGGATGTGGCCAAATGCCCGAATCGGCGTGATGGGTGCGGAGCAAGCCGCGGGTGTGCTGGTGCAGGTCAAGCGCGAACAGGCCGAGCGCAATGGCGTCGGGTTTACAGCCCGGGAAGAGGCCGAGATCAAGCAGCCGATCCTCGACCAGTACGAGCATCAAGGCCACCCCTACTACTCCAGCGCGCGCTTGTGGGATGACGGCGTGATCGATCCGGCGCAAACCCGAGAGGTTTTGGCCCTTGGCCTGTCGGCGGCCTTGAACGCCCCTGTCGAGGCCACCCGTTTCGGTGTGTTCCGGATGTAACCCCACAGCCTTTCAGGACTGACAAACATGATGGATTTCAACACCCTCGAACTGCACACCGATCCCCGGGGCTTTGCCACCCTGTGGTTGAGCCGCGAGCAGAAGAACAATGCATTCAATGCCGAGATGATTCGTGAGCTGATTCTGGCGCTGGAGGCCGTACAAGCCGACCCTGCCCTGCGTTTTCTGGTGCTGCGCGGGCGCGGCAAGCATTTCAGCGCCGGTGCCGATCTGGCCTGGATGCAGCAATCGGCCGAACTGGACTACCACACCAACCTTGACGACGCCCGCCACCTGGCCGAGCTGATGTACAACCTGGCCAAGCTGAAAATGCCCACCCTGGCCGTGGTCCAGGGCGCGGCCTATGGTGGTGCGCTGGGCCTGATCAGTGCCTGCGACATGGCTATCGGCACCGAAGACGCGCAGTTCTGTCTGTCGGAAGTGCGTATCGGCCTGGCACCTGCGGTGATCAGCCCCTTTGTGGTGCAGGCCATCGGTGAGCGCGCTGCCCGCCGCTACGCCTTGACGGCTGAACGCTTCAGCGGCGAACGTGCCCGGGAACTGGGCTTGCTATCGGAGTGCTACCCACTCGCCGAGCTTGAACAGCACATCGGCCTCTGGATTGACAACCTGCTGCTCAACAGCCCCCAGGCCATGCGCTCATGCAAGGACCTGTTGCGGGAAGTCAGCCACGGAGCACCGACCCTGGCTATTCGCCGTTACTGCGAAAACGCCATAGCTCGCATCCGCGTCAGCCCCGAAGGCCAGGAGGGCTTGCGCGCCTTTCTGCAAAAACGTGCCCCCAGCTGGCAAGCCGATCCATCGACCCTGGAGCCGCGTTCATGAGCGCCCCTATTCTGACATCCGTACTGGTTGCCAACCGTGGCGAAATCGCCTGCCGGATAATGCGCACAGCCAGGGCCCTGGGCCTCACCACAGTAGCCGTCCACAGCGCGACCGATCGCGATGCGCGGCATTGCCGCGAAGCCGATATCTGCGTAGACCTGGGGGGCAGCAAAGCGGCCGACAGCTACCTGAAAATCGACAAGATCATTGCAGCCGCCAAGGCCAGTGGGGCCCAGGCCATTCATCCCGGTTATGGCTTTTTGTCGGAGAACGCAGGCTTTGCCCGTGCCATTGAAGCTGCCGGGCTGATATTTCTCGGCCCGCCCGCCAGTGCCATTGATGCCATGGGCAGCAAGTCCGCCGCCAAGACCTTGATGGAAGTGGCGGGCGTACCGCTGGTGCCGGGTTACCACGGCGACGCCCAGGATCTGGAAACCTTTCGCCTCGCCGCAGAACGCATCGGCTATCCGGTGCTGCTCAAAGCCACGGCAGGAGGCGGCGGCAAGGGCATGAAGGTGGTCGAGGACGTCGCCCAGCTGGCAGAGGCGCTGGCCTCGGCACAGCGCGAAGCCCTGTCGTCCTTTGGCGATGCGCGCATGCTGGTGGAAAAGTACGTACTCAAGCCACGACACGTGGAAATCCAGATTTTTGCCGACCAGCACGGCAACTGCCTGTACCTCAATGAGCGCGACTGCTCGATTCAGCGCCGCCACCAGAAAGTCGTAGAGGAAGCGCCAGCACCGGGCCTGAGTGTCGAACAGCGTCAGGCAATGGGCGAGTCCGCCGTGCGTGCGGCCCAGGCCATCGGTTATGTGGGCGCGGGCACTGTAGAGTTCCTGCTGGATGCGCGAGGCGAGTTCTTCTTTATGGAGATGAATACGCGCCTGCAGGTTGAGCACCCGGTCACTGAAGCCATCACCGGCCTCGACCTGGTGGCCTGGCAAATCCGCGTGGCACGGGGTGAAACCCTGCCCATCAGCCAGGCTCAGGTCCCGTTGAACGGCCATGCCATAGAAGTGCGACTGTATGCAGAAGACCCGGGCCATGATTTCCTTCCGCAAACCGGCCGTCTTGAGGTGTATCGCGAGTCGGCCGCTGGCCCGGGCCGTCGCGTGGACAGCGGTGTCAGCGAGGGCGACGAAGTTTCACCGTTCTACGACCCGATGCTGGGCAAGCTGATTGCTTGGGGTGAAGACCGCGAGCAGGCACGTTTGCGCCTGATGGCCATGCTCGATGAATTCGCTATTGGCGGGCTGAAAACCAACCTGAATTTCTTGCGCCGCATTATCGGCCACCCTGCCTTCGCCGCAGCCGAACTCGATACCGGATTTATCCCACGCTACGAAGAAGAATTACTGCCTGCTGCCGAACCTTTGCCTACGGCATTCTGGTCTGCCGCTGCCCAGGCATTCAGCCAAAGTCAACCGCTACGGGTGCGCAACGATGACCCGGCATCGCCCTGGTCGACAGCCAATGGCTTTCGTAGCGGCCTGCCGGCAAACACCTTGCTGGTTCTGGCCTGCAAGGGTGAACAGCAGGTTATCCACCTCAGTGGCAACACCACCACTTTGCGCGATGAACACTTGCTCATCGAGCAGGACGGTGTACGCCGTCAGCACCTGGCCATCCGTCGGGGCGATGCGCTGTACCTGCGCTGGGACGGTGAACTGCACTGCGTGCGTCTGCACGATCCGATCAGCGCCGTGGACGCCAGTCACACGGCCCAGGGCGGCCTGACTGCACCGATGAACGGCAGCATCGTACGTGTGCTGGTCGAGGTCGGGCAAACCGTCGAGGCCGGTGCTCAGCTGGTGGTACTGGAAGCCATGAAAATGGAACACAGCCTGCGAGCCCCCCATGCAGGCGTGATCAAGGCGCTGTTTTTCCAGGAAGGTGAAATGGTCAGTGAGGGCTCGGCACTGGTCGAGCTGGAATGAGAAAAGGCGGGTACCGTGACCGGTATCCGCCTTTTCACTTGCAGTATGGACACACCGCTTCTAAAACTTGGCAGTGGCCTGTACCACCACGCCGATAATCCGGCAGTTTTCATCAAACAGGGTTTTCGGGTAGGTCGGATTGAGTGGCTTGAGGTAACGTTGCCCGCTTTCTTCGATCAACTGCCGGAAAGTCGTGGCATCGGATTCCGGCGTAAGAGCGATGACCATTTTGCCTGGCGTGGCCTCGATGTCCGGATCAACCAGAATCATCATCCCCTGCGCAATGCTGACCCCCACCGGGGCAGTCATTGCGTCTCCCGTGACCAGCAGCCAGAACGCAGCGCCCTTGGCGTAGTGATCACTCACTTCAAACAGCGTACCGGGCGGTGCATAACCGGGCAGCAGCTTTTCGCTGACGTGACCCGCCGCTACCCAGTCGCGCACCGGGTAGCGGAATGCCGATGTGATCTCGTAGGTGTATTCGTCAACCCCGGGCTTGTCGCCCGCCTCGTTGCGCTCACGAATCACCAGGGCGACCTCAAGGTGCTCCAGCCCAAGGGCGTGAAGTACGTTGTTCATCGTCGGCAAGTCGGGTTGACGGCGTTTATTGAGCCAATGGCCGACTCCGCCCTGGGAAGCCCCGACGCGTTCGGCTAGTTTTTCTTGCGTGAGTTTCAGCTCGCGCAATTTGGTTCTGACTAAAGCGATCCATTTATCCATCTGCCGAACAATACGGATTGAATTCGACGCAACAATACACGAATTGTATTATTTACTTATAAGACAAGAATACTTAATGTACTAATCTGCTTTAGCTGACTCGATCAACTCCTGAGACGCAGGTAAATCATGACTCCAATAACAAAAATCCCTTTCGAAACCGAGTCCGATGCCGGGCTTGAATCCATCAAGGACAGCATCGCGACCCAGCGTGCCCTCGACTATTATTTGAAACCTCCTGTTTCTCAACACGCTACGGGTAAGAAAATTTTCCAGGTCAGCGATGACGTGAGCCAGGAAGAAGCTCTGGTGCTGGCCTCGGATTACTTGCGCTGCGCAATTGCCAATGCGCAAAGCGCCAGCGAGCATCAGCAGGGCTCTCAACGGGATCTGCTGCTGAGCCTGCTGCTGCTTATGGAGCCATCCCGGCAATTGCTGGACAAGGCTATCGACATGCAACAACTGACTGCCCGCTGAAGTGAAAAGGCGCTGATTGCCTGCTGCGGGCACCAGCGCCCTGGCTATCACGCGTTCAGACGCTCCTGGGCGAGGCTGTCGGCAATGCGCGTGGTGTTCATGTCCTGCGCTTTAGCCCTTAGAAAGATCTGACGCAACGTCTCGCCAATGCCTTCAACGTGCTGGCGAACCTGCTCAGGCGTGCCACCGTTGTACTCGTAAGACACGTCAATAATGCCGCCCGCATTGATTGCGTAATCCGGTGCGTGCAAGCAACCCCGACGCCACAGTTCATCGGCATGGGAAGCCTTGGCCAATTGATTGTTGGCCGCACCGGCAATCACCGGTGCACGCAGTACCTGCAAGGTTTCATCGTTGATGATGGCACCCATGGCACAGGGCGAGAACACGTCGACATCGAGCCCGTAAATATCCAGTGCACTGACCGCATGGGCACCGAGTTCGTCGACAGCACGGCGCACATTGGCCTCCTGGATATCGTGAACCCACAGCTCGGCGCCCGCCTCCTTCAGGTGCCGGGCCAGGTTGTATCCCACCTGACCCAGCCCTTGAACGGCCACCCGCAGGCCCGTCAGGTCGTGGCGCCCCAAACGCTGCAACACTGCCTCACGCAGGCCAATAAAGACCCCTAGGGCGGTAGCCGGAGACGGGTCACCACTGCGCGTGCCACCGCCCAGTTGTTCGCGGGTGCCAGCACCCACCACGTGGCGGGTGCGCTGGCCCATGAGGGCCATTTCAGCAACCCCGGTGCCGGAGTCCGCCGCCGTGATGTAGCGTCCGCCCATGCTCTCGACAAAACCACCCATTGCCTGAAACAGCGCCTCGCTCTTGTCTTTGCGCGGGTCACCAATGATCACCGCCTTGCCGCCACCCAATGGCAACCCGGCCAGCGCCGACTTGTACGTCATGCCACGGGACAGGCGCAGCACATCGTTCAAGGCTTGCTGCTCGTCGGCATAGGGCCACATGCGGCAACCGCCCAGGGCTGGCCCCAGGCGCGTGTTGTGCACCGCAATAATGGCCTTGAGGCCCGTGGCCTTGTCATGACAGAACTGGACGTGTTCGTGGTGATCGAATTCGGGGTGGGTAAAAATCGGCATTACGCTCTCTCTCTTGTTTTTAGCCAGAATGCGAGCCAGACCTTAAAGTCAGTCTGTGACCCGTGGCAAAAGAGTGAGGGTTTTACCTAGGATTTTTCTTTCTAAATTGCAGGAATTGTTCTGCTAATCTGCATGTATCATTCAAAAACAATAAGAAAACAGATCAATTCATGCAGATAAAGTTAAGCGCCATCGACCGCAAGATCCTTCGCCTGCTCCAGCACAATGCCGACCTGTCTGCCGCCGAGGTGGCGGAACGCGTGGAATTGTCGCAATCACCCTGCTGGCGGCGTATCCACCGTCTGCAAGAGGAAGGGCTGATCGAGCGCAAGGTCGCCCTGCTCAACCCGAAAAAACTCGGCCTCAATGTAGTGGTGTTCGTCAATGTGCGGCTGTCGGGCCACGGCCGTCGCCATCTGACCGAGTTTGAAGAGGCGATTACCGATTATCCCGAAGTGATCGAGTGCTACACCATGGCCGGGGACATGGACTACCTGCTCAAGGTGGTCACCCACGATATCGACAGCTACGAACGTTTTTTGCGCGATCACTTGCTGCAGAAACCACACGTACAGGAAGCCCACTCCAATATCGCCATGAGTGAGGTCAAACGCACCACGGAACTGTTACTCGATTAGGTCTGCAGGCCGCTGGATAGAGCATTGGGCCGGGGAGCGAAAAATTAATTTCGGAAAAGCGCGGGAAATAGCTTGATTTGCAAATGATAATGATTATTATTGCATGCAGCTGGTCGCGAGATCAGTCGATAATTCAAGGGACCTTAGGTCGGTCTTTTGAATTACCTCCTCATCAGGCTAATCACGGTTATTTGACCCGGCTTCTGGCCGGGTCTTTTTTTTGCGGCCAGTTATCTGGCTCTGCGTGCTTCAGGCTAATGAAGTCTGGTGTGCAGCCATTTTCTTGGGTGGCCGTCACGATAGGGTGATGATAGCAAAAGAACATCGAGAAACGGAAGCCTGAAGTCTAGGACTATAGCCGTAATGGCAATCTAGCACTTGAGAATCAATCGCAAAAACCCTACAATTGCGATGCGTCAAGGATGACGCCCCCCTTCGCTATTTCCTTCTTCCTCCCGCCTAAAATTCTGTATTGGCCTATCGCCATAGCACGGTACAGTAACGTCCACAATTATCAGATTTCGGGATTTGGACGATGACCGTGGCGCCCTCTTCACTTCATATCAGCAGCGACTTCGACAGCGGCAATATCCAGGTGCTAGATAGCAGCAACCCGTTGCAGGTAAAACTTGCCATCAAGCCGGACACCAAGAGCCCGCATTTTCAGTGGTTCCATTTCAAGGTCGATGGCCTGACACCCGGTCACACCCACCATTTCCAATTGAGCAACGCCAGCCAGTCTTCCTACAATAAAGCGTGGGATGGCTACCAGGCAGTGGCGTCTTACGATCAGGAAAACTGGTTCAGGGTACCGAGCGATTTCGACGGCACATCCCTGAATATTCATTTTGCAGCCGAGCAACCTCAGGCCTGGCTTGCCTACTTCGAACCCTACAGCCGCGCACGTCATGATCAGTTGATCAAAAATGCCCTGCAGTGGTCAGGTTGCGAGCTGCTGGCCACCGGCAAGAGCGTTGAAGGTCGCGACATCCAGTTGTTGCGCAAAGGTAGCGGCGCCAGCCACAAGCGCAAGATCTGGATCATCGCCCAGCAACATCCCGGCGAACATATGGCCGAATGGTTTATGGAAGGCCTGTTGGAGCGTCTGGAGCAAGGCAGCGACCCGCAAATGCGCAAGCTGCTGGACTACGCTGATCTTTACCTGATTCCCAACATGAACCCTGATGGCGCCTTCCACGGGCACCTGCGGACCAATGCCAACGGTCAGGACCTGAACCGCGCCTGGCAAAACACCAGCCCGCAGGTCAGCCCCGAAGTGTTTTTTGCCCTGGAGCAGATGAGCCAGTACGGCGTCGATCTCTTCCTCGACATTCATGGCGACGAAGAAATCCCCTATGTGTTTACCGCAGGCTGCGAAGGTAACCCGGGCTACACCCAGCGCCTGGCAACTCTGGAAGAACGCTTTCGCACGCATCTCAGCGCCCTGACCAAAGATTTCCAGACCACCCACGGCTACACCCGCGACGAACCCGGGCAAGCCAATATGACCCTGGCCTGCAACAGCGTTGGCCAACGCTTCGACTGCCTGTCGCTGACCCTGGAGATGCCGTTCAAGGACAACAACGATGCGCCGGACCCGCAGACCGGCTGGGATGGCAAGCGTTCTAAGCAATTGGCCAAGGACGTGCTGACCACCCTTTCGACGATGGTCAGAGAGCTGCGTTAAAAGCTGCATAAGCAGTACCGGGCCCGACCAAGGGCCCTTTACCGCTGACTGGCCAGAGCCCAGGTGCATCACGTTTTGCGCTCATAAGCCGCTGACAAATCCTCGGCCCCAAGCCGATAAATCGCTATCATGCGCGACACTTTTTGTCCTGCTTACGAGTCCCGACCCTGCATATGGATACCCTCGCTAAACTGCGCGCTGGCCAACTGGCGGGCCTCAAACGTCTTGATCTGTCGTGCGGGCTGACCGAGTTTCCGGCCGAGATATTCCAGTTGGCCGACACCCTGGAAATCCTCAACCTCAGCGGCAACGCCCTGAGCAGCCTGCCCGCTGACCTGCATCGCCTGACCCGGTTACGCATCCTGTTTTGCTCGGACAATCAATTCACCGAGCTGCCGGTTTGTCTTGGGCAGTGTGCGCAATTGAGCATGATTGGTTTCAAGGCCAACCGGATCGCCAACGTACCCGGTGCGGCACTGCCTCCTTTACTGCGCTGGCTGATCCTGACCGACAATTGCATCGAGCAACTGCCCGAAGAGCTGGGCCAGCGGCCACTGCTGCAAAAGCTGATGCTGGCCGGTAACCGCTTGCAGCAACTGCCCGCCAGTCTGGCCAAGTGCGAGCGTCTGGAGCTGATCCGTCTGGCTGCCAACCAGTTCAGCGAACTGCCCGACACCCTGCTGGCCTTGCCGGGCCTGAGCTGGCTGGCGTATGCCGGCAACCCGCTGCTTGAAGATGCCAGCACCCGGCACCAGCCCGACACCACGCCAAATATTGACTGGTCGCAGCTCGAGCTTGAGCAAAAGCTGGGCGAAGGCGCCTCCGGGATCATTTATCAGGCGCAGTGGCGCGCACCGGGGCAATCCCTGCAACCGGTGGCGGTCAAACTGTACAAGGGCAGCATCACCAGTGATGGCTCGCCGCTCAATGAAATGAATGCCTGCATCGCGGCAGGCCAGCATCCAAACCTGATCAAGGTACTGGGCCGCGTCACGGGTCATCCCGACGATCAGGCCGCATTGGTGATGGAACTGATCGACCCGTCCTTTATCAATCTCGCGGCCCTGCCCAGCTTCGACACCTGTAGCCGCGACGTGTATGCCGACAGCACCCGTTTCACCCGCGACAGCGCCTTGCGCATTGCCCGCGGTATTGCCTCGGCGGCCGGCCACCTGCACGCGCAGGGCATCTGCCATGGCGACTTGTACGCACACAATATTTTATTCAATGCCCGGGGTGACTGCCTGCTGGGCGATTTCGGTGCCGCGTGCTTCCATGCCCTGGACGACAGCCCGCAAAGCCGGGCGCTGCAACGCATCGAAGTGCGAGCATTCGGGATTTTGCTGGGCGAGTTGCTGGAGCGGATCGACTCGGGCTTGAGCGATCAACAGCGCATTGAGCTGCAAGGGTTGCAACAGCGCTGTATTCAGCCAGAGGTACTGGCACGGCCGGGATTTGCCGAGGTTATACGGGCATTACAGTAAGTCCTGTAGCAGCTGCCTTCGTTCCTCGGCAGCTGCTACGGGATAGGCTCGATGGCTTACGCCAACGCTACAAACATGTCCTGCACGTCGTCCTGCTCTTCCAGCTTGGCCAGAAACTCTTGTACTTCGGCCATTTGCTCGTCCGTCAAACCGCTTACCGGGTTCTTCGGCTGGTAGCCCAGCTTGGCTGAAACCACGGTAAAACCTTGCTCGGGCAATGCTTTCTGTACAGCGTCGAGGTCAGTCGGCTCGGTGATGAACAAGGTCGTGCCTTCTTCTTCGCCTTCTTCGAAATCCTGGGCACCGGCTTCAATCGCGGCCATTTCAGGGTCTGCGTCCGGGGTATCAGGCTTGGCCTCGATCATGCCGACATGATTGAAGTCCCACGCCACCGAACCCGAAGCGCCCAGTTGGCCCTTGCGGAAGGCCACGCGGATTTCAGCGACGGTACGGTTGATGTTGTCCGTCAGGCACTCAATGATCAGCGGCACCTGGTGGGGAGCGAAACCCTCGTAGGTAACGCGGTGGTATTGCACGGCCTCGGTGCCGATACCGGCGCCCTTGTTGATCGCGCGCTTGATGGTGTCAGCCGGCATCGAGGCTTTTTTGGCCTGCTCATAGACCAGACGCAAGTGCGAGTTCATGTCCGGGTCGGCGCCGTTGCGCGCAGCAACCGTCAATTCCTTGGCCAGCTTGCCAAAAATCTTGCCGCGGCTGTTGGCGGCGTCCGCTTTATGTTTAACCTTCCACTGTGCGCCCATTACTCACTCTCTCAATCTGGTGTGTCGCAGCCTGTCGGCCGTCGAATGGGCGCAAGTTTATACGGCAAGAAGTCGGCAATCGACCAAAAAATCCAATTGATACCTGCTTAACCCTTGTCAGCCTTGCCCGCCGCCGCGGCAAATCTGGCCAGGCGCACATCCAGATGCCGAGGCCGGCGGCCATGATCTTCGGCCCGTTCCTTGCGCCGAATGGCGTTGCGCACCATCAGCGACCCCAGGTAACGAATGGGTTCGGGCGGGAAAAACCCCAACGGTCCGTTGACCAGCGGCGAGCGGGTCCAGTCATTGGCCAGCCCCAACACCAGCGAGGTGAGAATCTGCCCGCCCATATGGCAAGGCCCCACCCCGCTGCCTGAATAACCAAAGCCATAAAACACATTGCCGTGGCTGCTCATCTGACCAAAAAACGGCAAACCGGTGACAGAGCGGTCTGAAGGACCATTCCATGTCGCCTCGATCCCAACCCCGGCAAACGCCGGAAAGAACTGCTCCAGGCTTTTGCCCAGCAGCCCGGCGTAGGGCGACGGCTGATCGAACACAGGCAGCATGCGCCCACCGTAGGCAAAGGTATTGCCACCCTTGCCCAACATGATTCGTCCGTCCGGGGTGTTGTGGTAGTAGTGCACGAATATTCTCGAATCGAGCACGGTGACACCACTGGTCAGGCCGATGTCCTGCAGCAGGTCCGGGCGCGGTTCCGTGATCAGCATATCGCTGGAGACAATCGCCACACTGCGCTCGAACTGCGGGAATGCCCGGGCCATCCAGGCATTCATCGCGAGCACCACGCGGTCAGCACGAATGCTTCCGCCAGGCGTGCGGATCAGCGCCGGCGCCCCCTCTTCCAGCCCGGTCATTGGCGTGTTTTCGTGGATTTTAACCCCCAACTGCAAGGCCACCCGACGCAAACCACGCACCAGTTTGCCAGGCTGTACGCTGGCAGCAGCGGGAGAAAACCAGCCCTCCAGATGCTGGGCAGAACCGGCCCGGCGCTGCACGTCATCAACCGCCAGCTTGCTGAACGAGTTGATGGCCTGGCGCTCCAGCGCAGCAATCACGCCATCCGTCGATCCGATCTGGGCCTGATTGGTCGCGGTGTATAACGTGCCATCGAGGCGGTAATCAGCCTCCACACCATAGCGCTCACAAAATGCACCGATTGCGTAAATGCTCTGTTCCGAGGCTTTGACCAGCCGCACGGCCTCCTCCACCCCGAACAACCGCTCAAGGGTGAAGTACTTGGCCGACCATGACAGCGCACAGCCACCGTTGCGCCCGCTGGCACCTGCGCCGCATATATCGGCTTCAATCAGCACTACATCCAGTTCAGGGCTTTGCTCCTTGAGCATGATCGCCGTCCATAACCCGGTATAACCGCCCCCCACAATGCACACCTGGGCACGGGTTTCACCCGCCAGCGCCTCGCAGGGTGCTTCATTTTCCAGGGCCAGTGCCTGTTCCAGCCAAAAAGGTCGCATGGGTCATTCTCCTGCTCAGGTGCGTAAAGGCTTGATCAGCAATGGATGATTGGGCACAAACGGGCACGCGGCTTTGAGCCCCGCAGGTCGGCTGTTCCAGTGCGGAATCAGCACCAGCGAGGAAAACAGCGCGCAGCAGGCAAATACGATAAACACCGTGACCGTGTCGAAATAACCGGGCAGCAGGCCGCCCAGAATCGCCCCGACCGAGCCGCAGCCATTGACGAACCCCGCCGCCGTGGCTCCGGCCTTGGCGGTGCCAAAATCAATGGCTGCAGCGCCGCTGATCATGGAGTCAGGCCCATACAGAGTCAGGCCCATGACAAACAGCAAGGCCACCACCAGCACCACGCTGCCGGAATGCAGTGCACCCATGAAAAACGCCAGGGAAACGGTCAGCGCCAACAGGCTCAAAATGCAGGCGGGCATGCGCCGGGCACCGAACAGCTTGTCGGAGGCCAGGCCGATCATGATCGGCCCCAGCAAACCCGCCAACTCAAAGGCCGTAGGAATAATCGCGGCGCCGACCTTGCCCACTTGCGGCATTTGCTCGAACACAATCACCGGCCCCCACAGCAGAATCGCGTAGCGTGCCGGCTTGAGCATGAAGTACGCCAGACCCAGGGTCAGCACCGTGCGATTGCGCATGATCTCGCGCAACGGTGCCCAAACGCTGATGCGCTTTTCGGCAGCGATTTCATCGGCGCTCATTGGCGGCTCGGGCTCAACCGCCGGCAGGCCGACATCTTGCGGCGTATTGCGCTGGAAGATAAAGAACAGCACCGCCACCAGCGCCACCACCGCCGCGCTGGAAATAAACGCCGCATGCCAGCTGCCGATCAGCGTATACGCCCACCACCCGGCAAAGGGTGAGGCCACCAGCCCGCCAAAGGCGTAGCACGAACTCCACAGTCCCAGCACCCGACCACGTTGCTGCGCCGGGAAAAAGCTGCCGATGTTTTTGCACAGCCCCGACCAGCCGGTGGATTGCGCCAGACCCTGGATCAGCATGCAGGTGGCAAAGATCGGCAAGGTGGCGTAAGTGCCCATCACCAACGCCGCCAGTGCAGAGATGATCAAGCCGCCCAGCACCACAACCCGCGGGCCGAAGCGATCGGCGAGAATGCCCCAGGTAAATTGTCCTACGGCGTAGGCTGCCAGGTAGATGGCATCGAGGTTGGCCATTGCCATCTTGTCCAGATGGAAGCCGGGATCATCAGCAATCCCCAGTTTAGCCACGGAAAAGGCTTTACGAGTGAAGTAAAAGGCCGCGTAGGCCAGCCAGGTGATGGCAAAAATCTGCACGCGCCAGCGCTTGATGGTGGCAAAGGAGTTGTTCATGTCGGGTCTGACCTCAGAGGTGGAATGTGCCGGCAGAATCAGAAGAGAACGCCTGTTTTTTTATTGTGTTGAGCACTTCAATACCGCCCTTCAGACAAGAGCCGTATTTGACAGACACACCCTGAACGGCCCGTTTTTTGTTGGAGTTAGGGGCTGCACATCAGTGTGTCGCGACCCACCGTTATCGAGGACATAACGCCGGGCTGAGGTCGATCAAAGCAATTACTGACTAATAGGTAAAATCGATTTATCGTATTTCACTCATAAGCTCAGCTTGTAAGAGGTTTTTCAATGTCAGTTTCCCATGCGCAGTTGAAGGCCTTTCATGCCGTCGCCGTTCACGGCAGTTTCACACGGGCTGCCGAACGTCTGTTTTTAAGCCAGCCGGCCATCTCCGATCAGGTCAGAAAACTTGAAGAACGCTTCGGGGTGTTGCTGTTCCACCGCAACAAGCGCTCGGTGCGCCTTACCGACCTGGGTGAGCGGTTGCTGAGCATCACCCAGCGCCTGTTCGGGGTACAGGCCGAGGCCCAGGAGTTACTGCAGGACTCCCAGGCCCTGCAAACCGGCAGCCTGATCCTGGCGGTTGACGCCCCTGTTCATGTGTTGCCGCAAATCGCCCGCTTTTGCCAGCGCTACCCCGGGATCACGGTAAAAATCGAAACAGGCAACACCGACGAATGTCTGGCGCGGCTGTTCAACTACCAGGCAGACCTGGCCCTGCTGGGGCGCGATGTGAATGATGACCGGCTGCTGAGCGTGCCCTTGCGCAGCGACCCGATGGTGGCGTTTGTAGCACGCACGCACCCTTGGGCAAGCCGCCGTTCGATCTGCCTGGCCGACCTGGATGACACACCGCTGGTATTGCGCGAAGTCGGTTCGGTAACCCGGCAAACCCTGGAAGAAGAAATGAGCCAGGCCGGCCTGCGTATCCGCGCCGCGATCCAGGTAGAGGGTCGTGAAGCGGCGCGTGAAGCAGTGGTGGTCGGGATTGGCGTGGGGGTGGTGTCGGCGGCGGAGTTTGGCTCGGACTCCCGGGTGTGCGCCCTGCCCATCATCGACTGCAAAAGGCGCCTGACCGAAACCTTGGTGTGCCTGCAGGAGCAGAGCTCACGGCGGGTAGTGGCAACGTTTCTGGAGATTGTGCGGGCAGACCTGTAACACACCATTCGTAGCAGCTGCTACGCGTGTTATTCCCGCACAAATCACACCGCCAGCTCCATAAACGCCTTGATCAACCGCAACTCGGCCCGCCGTTCCATGCAGCCGAGCATATGCAGATTGACCAGCCCCGCGCCGTTGATCGGTACCGCACGCACGCGGGGGTCATGACTGACTTCCACCGACGACACAATGCCCACACCCAACTGCGCAGCGACGGCTTCGGTCACCGCCTCCCGGCTGTCCAGTTCCAGTAATACCCGTGGATTGACTCCAGCCTGCTCACAGGCATTGTCGAAAGTGCGACGGGTAATCGAGGTTGGTTCACGCAGCACCATGATCACCTGATCCAGTTGCCCGATCGCGATGCCATCAGGCAAGGCCAGCCACGGGTGGTTGGCGGGAACCAGCGCACAAATCCGCGACTCGTTCAGCGCACGCAAGGCCAGGCCCTTGCGCGGCTCCACTTCAGTCAGCACCGCCACATCGGCATGCTCCGACAGCAACGCCGCCAAGGTTTCCTGAGCGTTGCCCAGGCGCAAATTCACGGTAACCCCCGGATAACGTGCGCGCAGGCTTGCCAGCATCGGCATCACCAGATGCGGACCATCGGCCGCCACCTCAAGTCGCCCGGTGAGCAACTGGCGGTTGGCCTCCAGCATGACCTGCGCTTCATCCACCAAACCGAACATGGCCCGGGTGATGGCCGCCAGCTTGGTGCCTTCTTCAGTCAACTCCACCCGCCGCGCCGTACGCCGCAGCAAGGTGATCTGGTAGTGCTCCTCAAGCGCCTTGATATGCCCGGTCACCGCCGGCTGGCTGATAAACAGCCGGGCCGCAGCCCGGGTAAAACTGCCCTCGCGGGCCACGGCATCAAACGCACGGAGCTGGAATAAATTCATTTATAAGCCTCACTGATGGCAGGCATAACAACAAACAATTTGATTGATATCAACACAAACTGCAATTTATGTCCTGTACCAAGTAGCCATCCCATGCTTGTGAGGAATTCAGAATGAGTACTGCCGCGCCGATCCTGCTGACCCCTGGCCCACTGACCACCTCGGCGCGTACCCGCCAGGCGATGATGGTTGACTGGGGCTCATGGGATGACAGCTTCAACCAGCTGACTGCCAGCCTGTGCCAGCAACTGCTGGCCATTATCAACGGCGCCGACAGCCATCACTGCGTGCCCCTGCAAGGCAGCGGCACCTTTGCCGTCGAAGCCGCCATCGGCACCCTGGTACCACGGGATGGCAATGTACTGGTGCTGATCAACGGTGCGTACGGCAAACGCCTGGCGAAAATCTGCGAAGTGCTGGACCGTCGCTACAGCACCTTTGAAACCGCTGAAGACGAGCCCACCACGGCGGCAGACGTCGACCGCCTGCTGCATGCAGACCCGAGCATCACCCACGTGGCGTTGATCCACTGCGAAACCAGCACCGGCATCCTTAACCCGCTGCCCGACATTGCCGCAGTGATCGCTCAGCACGGCAAACGCCTGATCATCGATGCCATGAGTTCCTTCGGTGCCCTGCCGATCGATGCCCGGCAAGTCCCTTTTGATGCATTGATCGCTGCCTCCGGCAAATGCCTCGAAGGTGTGCCCGGCATGGGCTTTGTATTCGCCCGCAAAGAAGCCCTGGGCAATGCCGCCGGTAACAGCCATTCACTGGCAATGGACCTGCACGATCAGCACGTTTACATGAGCAAAACCGGACAATGGCGCTTTACCCCGCCGACCCATGTGGTAGCCGCCCTGCACGAGGCACTGCTGCAATACAACGAAGAAGGCGGCTTGCCTGCCCGCCATCAGCGTTACGCCAACAACTGCCAGGCCCTGCTCGACGGCATGGCCAAACTGGGCATTAGCAGTTTTCTGCCCGAGGCTATCCAGGCGCCGATTATCGTCACTTTCCATGCGCCAAAAGACCCCCGCTATCAGTTCAAGGAGTTCTACGAGCGGGTCAAGGCCAAGGGTTTCATCCTGTATCCGGGCAAATTGACCCAGGTTGAGACTTTTCGTGTGGGCTGCATCGGCCACGTCAATCAGGCCGAGATGCAGGCAGCCGTAGACGCCATAGGCCAGGTGCTGCAGGAAATGGAAGTCTTCGATATTTGATGGTGCAGGAACAGGCTAGAACAACCCTATTTACTTCGTGCGGCACAGCCCGCTCTTACAGGATTAACAGACATGAACTACACCAACCCGAGCAAGCTGCAAGCCGCCATCCTCGACTGGGCCGGCACCGTGGTCGATTTCGGCTCGTTCGCCCCAACCCAGATTTTTGTCGAAGCCTTTGCCGAGTTTGACGTGCAGGTGTCCATCGAAGAAGCTCGCGGGCCGATGGGCATGGGCAAGTGGGACCACATTCGTACCCTGTGTGATCAGCCGCAGATAACCGAGCGCTATAAAAAAGTGTTTGGCCGTGCACCCACCGACGATGACGTCACCGCGATTTATGAGCGCTTTATGCCGCTGCAGATCGAAAAGATCGCCGAGCATTCGGCCCTGATTCCCGGCGCACTGGACACCATTGCCCAACTGCGTGAGCAAGGTATCAAGATCGGTTCCTGCTCGGGCTACCCCGCGCAGGTCATGGCCAAAGTGGTTGAACTGGCCGCCACCAATGGCTATGTGGCCGACCACGTCGTGGCCACCGATGAAGTCCCTAACGGTCGCCCCTGGCCGGCCCAGGCACTGGCCAACGTGATCGCGCTGGGTATTGATGATGTGGGTGCCTGCGTCAAGATCGACGACACCGTACCGGGCATTCTTGAAGGTCGCCGCGCCGGCATGTGGACCGTGGCGCTGGTGTGCTCGGGCAACGCCCTGGGCCTGACCTGGGAACAATACAAGGCACTGGCCCCGGCAACCCTGGACAGCGAACGCAACCGCATTCACGCCCTGTTCGCCGGCTCTCGCCCCCACTATCTGATCGACACCATCAGCGACCTGCCCGCAGTGATTAGCGATATCAACCAGCGCCTGGCCAAGGGCGAGATGCCACAGAGCAGCTGATAGCTGCAGGTTGATAGCTGCAAGCTGCAAGCTGCAAGTTTCTGACTTGCGGCTTGCGACTGCTGTAGTCCTAGCGCTCTACCCACCCGGCAAACTGATCGATAAATTTCTGCAAAAACGGTCGGGTTTTATCCGACAGTTTACCGGATGCATCAAACGCATCACCGGCTCCTCCCAGATAAGCCTCAGGCTGCTGCATGCACGGCACATCGAGAAACACCAGCGACTGGCGCAAGTGATGGTTAGCCCCAAAGCCACCAATGGCCCCAGGCGAAACGCTGATCACCGCGCCCGGCTTGCCACTGAACACACTCTGCCCATAGGGCCGCGAACCGACATCAATGGCGTTTTTCAACACCCCTGGCACCGAGCGGTTGTACTCGGGGGTCACAAACAGGATGGCATCGGCCGGGCGGATCTGATCGCGAAAAACCGTGTATGGCGCAGGTGGCGACGCACCATCAATGTCTTCGTTGTAAAGCGCCAGCTCACCGATTTCGACAATAAACAGTTTCAGGCTTGGCGGAGCCAACTCTGCCAGAGCCTGAGCCACTTTTCGATTGAGGGAATCCTTCCTCAAACTGCCAACCAACACTGCAACGCTGTAGACCTTGCTCATGGAAAACCCCGAGTCAGTAGCTGTAGGAAGAGTAGTTATAGATGATCGGACGGCTTTCTTGCACCCCAGTTCACACTATCGGCCTGCAAGCCTGTAAAGTAGGGGGACTATTTTTTTCACATGGTTAAACTTCCCCTGCTGAACAACGGTCTACAGAACCGCAAATTGGGTGTTTATCTCCAGAGGTTCTCTACAAATGGCGGCAGTTCTCGTTGGACAATTTCATGCAAGAGATGCGGAAGGTCGCGTCTATTCCGTGCATGAGTTTGAAGATTCACAAGCAACCGGCGATCAACCCGTAATGACCTACAAACTGGCCATTGGCGATCGTGTCAAAAAGAACGATGACAACAACTTCGAGCTGGTGCAGTCGGGTGTCATCCTGGTTCGCGACCCGTCGCCCGTCGTCGCAGCCTGACCTGCCACTCAGGGCGTACAGGTTGAAGTCAAATGATGAGAGACGGATCAGGCTTCGCAACGCTGAAACCTCATCTGCCGGGCACTGGTGTCCGGCCTCATGATTACGATCCTTTTTGACGACAACAGACGCCGTCAAAAAGGATCAGTATTTGCGAGACAGGACACCAGTATGCGTCTACGCCACATCGAAGTGATTCAAGCCATCTTGCAAACCGGCAACCTCGGCCATGCTGCCGAATTGCTGCAATTGCCCACGGCCACCCTCAACGCAACGCTGCAGGAAGCCGAACAGCAATTGGGCTTTATGCTGTTTGCCAGTATTCGCGGGAGGCTGCAAGCCACCCGCGACACCCTTGTGCTGCAACCCCTTATCAATCAGCTGTACCAGGCACTTGAGCCTCTGCGCCAGTTGGGCAACGAGCTGCGCCAGCATCAGGAACCGGCCTTGCGCATAGCCTGCAGCGAAACCCTGGCCCAACCGCTGCTGCCTCATTGCATAGGCGCCCTCAGACGGCGCTTTCCCGATACCCCGACAACCTTGAGCAGCCAGCCTTGCGCCGAAATTGTGCGCCGTCTGTTAATGGACGAATGCGATCTGGGCTTGAGCCTGCAGCCATCGGAGCAATCCGGGATCGAATCTCTGCCACTGGTTCAAGGCAAGGTGCAGTTTCTGGCGCCTCATGGCTGGCTGTCACCCAAGCACAAATACATCGCACTGCAAGAGCTGGCGGGACAGGCAATGATCGGCCTGCATCAGCACGACCCGTTGAGCCGCCTGCTCGACAGCAAGCTGCAAGCCTTGCGTCCGGCACCGGTGGTGCAGATTCAGGTGCAGAGTTACCAGATGATGCGCAGCATGGTCGAAGCGGGAGAAGGACTGGCGCTGGTCGACCCGTTCACGGCAGTGGGTGCCAGGGCAAACGGGCTGGATGTGTGCCCGATCTCACCGGCGATCCCGGTGACGCTCTATGCGCTTACACGCAAAGGCACCCGGCACGGGCTGGCACTGGATGCCTTGCTGGAGATTGTGCGGCAAAAGGCCGAGGCATTGCTGGCGGATCAGGGCTTGGTGGTGCTTTAAAACACGAGCCCTGTAGCAGCCGCCGAACGCAGCCTCGCAGAGCTCGACAACTGCTACAGATCCCTGCGCTCAAATATCAAATACCAGAAAATAGCCACTTCACGGGTCTGTGGGTCAATACCGCGATAGCGCAAATCATCGATGCCCCCTACCTGATACCCGCAACGCTCATACAACCGGCAGGCGCCCAGGTTGTTGTTCTGGGTCTCGAGCATGATCCCCGGCAGGTTTTTTTTATGGCTCCAGAACCTCACCACTTCCAGCAATGACCTGGCCACACCGTGGCGACGGGCGCCCGCGATAACGGCCAGTTCATCGACATGGGCAAAGCCGTTCCAGTGGGTGCTTACAACCACATGCCCCACGGGCTGGTTGTCCAGGTACGCCATAAAGATGTCGCTGCCCTTGCCACCGCGGTAGCTGGCGAACTCATCCGGGTCGATGCCGTAGCACTTGCGATAGGGCGTAATCAGCTCCAGCGGCCAGTGCTCGACCTTTTTATACCGGTCGGCACGGGCATAGGCACGAACTTCAAAGCTGAAATCGTTGCACCAGACATAGGGCGCAAAACCCTCGTCGGCCAGGCGTACCGAGACTTGAGGGTCTTGGGGGTTGATAACCAGATGCATGAAAAATCCTTCTTTCCTGTCGTCGACGCTGACAATAAGCGGCAGCGGCAGTCAGGTAGGCGCCAGGTTACTGCAGCGTCTGCCCTTTCGCGTCGAGGAGTTGCGCCCACAACGACGGGCCGCCAGCCGATTTGGCAATGGCTTCAAGTCGAGCCGCATGCTCGGTCAAGTCGCTTTCACTTGCACGAATAATCCGGCCCGGTTGACGGTCCGCCGACAGGCGGCGAATTTCGCTGGCCTGATTGCCCGACCCCTCACCCGAGCCATTACCGTCAGAAGCATTCCCGGCCAACGACAGGCTGGTCTGGCCACCGGTCATGGTCAGGTAAACGTCGGCCAGGATCTCGGAGTCGAGCAAGGCGCCGTGCAGCTCACGGCCCGAGTTGTCGACACCATAGCGTTTGCACAGCGCATCGAGGCTGTTGCGCTGGCCCGGGTGACGGGCCCGTGCCATGGCCAGGGTATCGAGGATGGTGCAGTGCTGAGTCAGGTCGGCGCGATCGGTCTGGCCGATCAGGGCAAACTCGTTGTTGAGGAAGCCCACGTCAAACGCAGCGTTATGAATAATCAGCTGTGCGCCCTTGATGAATTCGAAAAACTCATCGGCGACTTCAGCAAAACGCGGCTTGCCCACCAGGAATTCATTGGTAATGCCGTGGACGCCAATGGCGCCTTCGTCACTTTCACGGTCGGGTTGCAGATACACGTGAAAATGGCGACCGGTCAAACGGCGCCCCATCAACTCGACGCAACCGATCTCGATCACCCGGTGGCCGTCGGTGACCGGCATACCGGTGGTTTCGGTATCGAGTACAACACTACGCATGCTTGATTCCCCGTACCTGATCGACCCCACGATTGGCCAACTGGTCGGCGCGCTCGTTGCCGGGATGGCCGATGTGACCGCGTACCCACTGCCATTTCACGGTGTGACGACTGACCTGCTCATCGAGCAGCTTCCACAGGTCGGCATTTTTTACCGGCTCCTTGGAGGCGGTTTTCCAGCCGCGTTTTTTCCAGTTGACCATCCACTCGGTGATGCCTTTCATCACATACTGCGAGTCAGTCACCAGCAGCACCTCACACGGACGCTTGAGCTCTTCAAGCCCGCGAATGGCGGCCATCAGTTCCATGCGGTTGTTGGTGGTATTGGCCTCGCCACCCCAGAGCTCTTTCTCGACACCCTGGCAGATCAGCAAGGCACCCCAGCCACCCGGGCCAGGATTGCCCTTGCAGGCACCATCGGTGAACATTTCAACGCTATCAATCATTGCAAACTATCCAGGTAAGGCTGCTTATGGCCTGACCATCAGCAATGGCCAGCACCTGAGCCGGGCAAACCCGGCCCAACATAAATTTAGGAGTCTGTGTGGCGCCGATTGACCTTGGCCATCTGCAAGGGAATCAGCTTGCCCATCGGTTCCCGGCGCATCGGGTTGACAGGGCGCAAGCCCACCACCATTTTGCGAGCAACCAATACATAGAAGCCGCCACCTGCCAATTGCCAGCTACCGGCCTTGCGTTCCCAGCCGGACAAGCGGCTTTGCCACACTTTGGAAGCGAGCGGCGGACGATAGCACCCGAAGCGGCGTTTCTCCAGCGCAAAGCCCAGCAGGTTCAGCCAGTCGGCGACCCGTGAAGGTGAGATACAGCGTGCCTTGCGCAGGGCATCCTTGGCGAAGACATGGCGCAAGCCCCAACTGCTCCAGGGGTTGATCCCGACAATCAGCAGGTGCCCGCCAGGGCGTACGCTGCTGGCCGCTTCGCGCAACAGACCGTGGGGCGACAGACAGAAATCCAGCCCGTGCTGCAGCACCACCACGTCGGCAGCGTGCTCGCACAATGGCCAGGCCTGTTCTTCGCAGATGATTTCAACACCCGGTAATGGCGCGCCCAGGCGTACGTTGCGCTGAACCTGCGGGGCCTTGGGCGGGGTGTCGGCAGCAGGGCCGTAATGCACCAGATAGCCGCCGAAAAAGCGTCCCAGCTCGTCCTCAAGCACGCGTTGCTCATCTTCGAGCAACAACTGCCCATGGGGGCCAGACAGCCACTCACGCGCCGAACTGATCAGTGCCAGCCACTCAGGATCAGCCTGAGCCAATGCTTTATCGGTCATTGCTCCTCCAACTCGCCCTTTATCTGTCGCAAGCCCTGACGACGCGACTCGCAATAAAACGTCAACAGCCCCTAAGATGCGCCATTGTTTCACACTTGGGAATTGCACCATGTTACAGATCGACGCCCTGCCCGCCTTCAACGACAACTACATCTGGTTGTTACAGGACACTACCCAAAAGCGCTGCGCCGTGGTCGACCCGGGTGATGCCGCGCCTGTTCTGGAGTGGCTGGCCAGGCACCCGGACTGGGTCCTCAGCGACATTCTGATCACCCATCACCATTTCGATCATGTAGGCGGTGTCGCGCAACTTCACGCACACACTAACGCGAAGGTCTGGGGGCCGGCGCTTGAGACCATACCGGCCCGACAAGTGGCACTCAACGACGGCGACCGCATCGAGGTACTGGGCCTGGAGTTCCAGATCCTGCTGGTACCCGGCCATACGCTTGGGCATATCGCCTACTATCACCAAGACCCGACGGCGCCCCTGCTGTTCTGTGGCGACACCCTGTTCGCCGCGGGTTGCGGCCGACTGTTCGAAGGCACCCCGGAACAGATGCATCACTCCCTGACTCGCCTGGCCGCGCTGCCCGCCCACACCGGCGTGTACTGCACCCACGAATACACCTTGAGCAACCTGCGCTTCGCCCAGGCCGTGGAACCGAACAACCCGGATATTGCCGCGCGTGTAGCGCAAGTCACGCAGTGGCGGGCTGAAGGTCGTATCAGCTTGCCATCATCTATGGCACTGGAACTACGCACAAATCCCTTTCTGCGAGTCCACGAAACATCTGTTAAAGAAAAAGCTGACGAGTGGAACTCCCGCGACAACGACTCGCCCAGTGCGGTCTTTGCCAGCCTGCGCAGCTGGAAAGACAGGTTCTAAAACCGGCCGCGGTCAGAACAAAAATTCTCAACAGTTGACCGCGCCCCCCCTGCTTTCTAGAATCCCCCGACATTTTTTCCTGACTTTTTTCAAAACAATGTCGTCATTTAAAGGTAACTCCATCAATTCAGACGCATTGACGCGCATGGTCAAAGCCATTGCGGTGGCTGTCTGCGCCACGCTCGCGGGCTGCCAGTCCATGGATCATTCGGCGCAGACCACGGAGCGGGCCAGCCTTAAAATCGCCAAACGCATTCCCCAGGATCCACTCTGGCTCAGCCAGAAGCCCAGCCCCCTCCCCCCTCAAGATGTGTGGGAGCGCATGCGCCAGGGTTTCAAGTTGCAGGACGGCCAGAACGTCAACCCCCGAATTGAACAACAGCGCCTGTGGTTTGCGAGCAACCCGTCGTTTCTCGAGAATGCGGGCGAGCGCGGCAGCCTTTATATCCACTACATTGTAGAGCGCCTCGAAGAACGCAATATGCCGCTGGAACTGGCCCTGCTGCCAGCCATTGAAAGCGCCTACAACCCAATGGCGTATTCCCACGCAAATGCGGTCGGGCTCTGGCAGTTCATTCCGTCGACAGGCCGCTACTTCAACCTGCGTCAAACCCGTGCCTACGATGGTCGCCGTGACATTACCGCCTCGACGCTGGCAGCCCTGAACTACCTGAACCGTCTGCATGACATGTTCAACGGCGACTGGCTGCTGGCCCTGGCGGCCTACAACGCTGGCGAAGGTACCGTCAGCCGGGCCATCGAGCGCAACGAAAAGCTCGGCCTGCCGACCGACTACTGGAACCTGCCACTGCCGCAGGAAACCAAAGACTACGTGCCAAAACTGCTGGCCCTGTCACAAGTGGTTCTGGCCCCTGAAGCCTACGGCATCAACCTGAACCCGATCGCCAACGAACCCTACTTCGAAATGGTCGAGATCAAACAGTCCATGGACCTGTCCCGCGTGGCAGCCCTGGCCGAAATCGACGAAGACGAAATGTTCCAGCTCAATCCGGCCTACAAACAGCGCGCCACCACCGATGGCCCCCAGCATCTGCTGGTACCTACGGCCAAAGCCCAGCTGTTGACTGCCAGCCTGTCCAATCTCAGCTCCGACCAACTGGTCAGTCTGCGCCCCAACAAGCCGGTATTTGACAAGGTTGCAAGCACATCCCCAGCTCGCCTGAACCGCAAGTACCGGGTCAAGAGCGGCGACAACCTGACCCTGATTGCCAAGGCCAACAAGGTCAATGTCAAAGACTTGCAACACTGGAACAAGCTCAGCGGCAACAACCTCAAGGCCGGCCAGGTCCTGGTGATGCAGGACACACGCAAGCCCTCGGGCAAAAAGCCGACCCAATACAAGGTCCAGAAAGGCGACTCGCTGTATATGGTGGCCAAGCGTTTCAACGTTGAAATGCAGCATCTCAAGCGCTGGAATCCAAACAGCGCAAAAGCCCTCAAGCCGGGGCAAATGCTGACCGTTTCCAAACCCCGATAAGCACAGCGCTGACATCCCCCGCGGGCAAGCTGATTCCTACACAAAAGTAGGCCGCAGCTTGCCCGTCGTGCTTACCAGCGTGGCCTTTTTCCTACAGATACAAGCTGTTACTGTACGGAAACCTTAAGCCCAATGCCTGGATCGGATCTCTGACTTGACGCGTCCCCTCCTTACGCTATTTATCTGCCTGGCCTTGAGCTTCACCGCCAGCGCAAACCTGAGCGAAAGCCACGGTTATGCGCAGTTCGGCACACTCAAGTACCCCGCCACCTTTACCCATTTCGACTGGGTAAACCCTGACGCCCCCAAGGGCGGCACCTTGAAGGTCATGGCGTTCGGCACGTTCGACACGATCAACCCCTACACCTTCAAAGGCACCAGCCCGGTTTCGACTCCCAACTTCCTGCAGTACGGGGTCAATGAACTCAACGAAACCCTGATGGCCGGTACGGGCCAATATGCCCCCTCCGGCGATGAGCCAACATCCAGCTATGGTTTGATCGCTCAATCAGTGGAGTACAACGAGGACCGCAGCTGGGTCGTCTTTAACCTGCGACCCGAAGCCCGCTTTCATGATGGGACGCCGATCACTGCCTACGATGTTGCCTTCTCCTACGACCTGTTACTAAAAGAAGGTCATCCGCAGTACCGCACCAATCTTCAGGAAGTCCAGCGGGTCGATATCCTGGGCCCCAAACGAATTCGTTTTGTCTTCAAGCGCTCAGGCAACCCGTTGCTGATTTTGCGCCTGGGCGAACTGCCCGTGTTGCCCCAGCATTACTGGGTAAAGCGCGACTTCAAAGCCACCACCTTCGAGCCACCGCTGGGTAGCGGCCCCTATCGCATTACCCGGGTTACCCCCGGGCGCCAACTGGTCTTTGAGCGCGTCAAGAACTGGTGGGGCGCCAACCTGCCGGTCAACCGCGGCAAATACAACTTCGACCGGGTTGAAGTGGAGTTCTACCGCGACAGCGATGTCGCCTTCGAGGCGTTCAAGGCCCGCGAGTTCGACATTTACATCGAGCACCAGGCCAAGAACTGGGCCAATGGCTATAACTTCCCGGCGGTACGCCGCGGCGATGTGATCAAGGCCGAAATTACCCACCAGATCCCGACACAAACCCAGGGGCTGTTTATGAACAGTCGCCGCGCCACCTTTGCGCAAAACAAAACCCGTGAGGCCCTGGGCCTTATGTTTGATTTTGAATGGACCAACCGCACCCTGTTCAACGGCGCCTACCAGCGCGCCGTGAGCCATTACCCCAACAGCGAATTCTCGGCCAGCGGCATTCCCCAGGGGCATGAGTGGCTGATGCTGTCACCCTGGCGCAGCCAACTACCGCCCGAACTGTTCAACCAGGCCTTTACCTTGCCGCAAACCGACGGCCGCGGCATCCCCCGCGCAACTCTGCGCCAGGCACTGGCACTGCTGGATGAAAGCGGCTGGAAACTGTCGGGCCAGCGCCTGGTCAATAGTGAAGGCAAAACCCTGCGTTTCGAAATATTACTGGTAAACCCGAACCTTGAGCGCATCCTGCAACCCTATGTGGAGAACCTGGCCAGCATTGGCGTCGATGCCCGGCTGCGCACCGTGGATCGCGCGCAATACAAGCAGCGCCTGGACCAGTTCGACTTTGACATGATCCTGATGACCCTTGACCAGACCCTGAGCCCCGGCCTTGAACAGTGGCAGTACTTCCACTCCAGCCAGGCCAACGTCAAGGGCAGCAAAAACTATGCAGGGGTAGCCAGCCCGGTGGTGGACCAACTGCTCGAGCGCCTGCTGGCCGCACGGACCCGCGACGAGCAATTGTCTGCCGGCCAGGCCCTGGACCGCGTGTTGCTTTGGCAGCACTACATCATTCCCAACTGGTATCTGAACTATCACCGCCTGGCGTACCGCAACCGGTTCGCCTTTGTGACTACGCCGCCCTACACCCTGGGCCTCAGCGCGTGGTGGCTTAAGCCTACGGAGAAAAAACAATGATGCCTTTGCGTACATGGCTAAAGCCCCTTGCTAGCTTGTTGTTTGCCGGTTTTGCCTGCACGGCCATGGCCGCTCCCCAGCATGCCTTGACCCTCTATGACGAGCCGCCGAAATACCCTGCCGACTTCAAGCATGTCGACTACGTCAACCCGCAAGCCCCCAAGGGCGGTACCTTTCGCAAGTCTGCGCTGGGCAGCTTTGACAGCCTCAACCCGTTTATCAATAAAGGCGTGCCAGCCGACGACATTGATCTGACCTTCGATACCCTGGCCCGGCAAACCCTCGACGAGCCTTTTACGTCCTACGGCCTGATTGCCGGGAAAATCGAGAAAGCCCCGGATAACAGCTGGGTGCGGTTTTACCTGCGCCCGGAAGCGAAGTTCAGCGATGGCCATCCGATTCGCGCCGAAGATGTCGTGTTCAGCTTCGATACCCTGATGAAAAGTGGCTCGCCGCTGTACAAGGGTTATTACAGCGATGTCGACCAGGCCATCGCGGAAAACCCGCTGCAAGTGAAATTCACCTTCAAGCACAACAAAAACCGTGAACTGCCGCTAATCCTTGGCCAGCTCCCGGTTCTGCCCAAGCACTGGTGGGAAACCCGCGACTTCAACAAGGGCAACCTGGAAATCCCGCCCGGCAGCGGCCCCTACACCATCGCCGAGATCAAGCCCGGGCGCTCGATCCGCTACGAGCGCAACAAGGACTATTGGGGCAAGGACCTGCCCATCAACAAGGGCCTGTACAATTTTGATGCCATCACGGTCGATTACTTTCGCGACAACAGCGTTGCCTTCGAAGCCCTCAAGGCCGGTCAGTTTGATTACTGGCTGGAGATCAGCGCCAAAAACTGGGCCGGAGCCTACAACTCTCCGGCATTTACTCAGGGCCGCCTGAAAAAAGAAGAAATCCGCAACCACAATCCAACAGGCATGCAGGGATTTGTCTTCAACCTGCGCAGGCCAATGTTCCAGGATGTGCGTGTACGCGAGGCGCTAAGCCTGCTGTTCGACTTTGAATGGGCCAACAAGCAACTGTTCAACGGTGCCTATGCGCGCACTGGCAGCTACTTCGAAAACTCGGAAATGGCCGCCAAGGCGCCGCCGACCGAAGCTGAACTGGCCATTCTGGAGCCCTTGCGCGGCCAGATTCCCGAGCAGGCGTTCAGCCAGGTGTTCAAGCCCAGCGTCACCGACGCCAGCGGCATGATTCGCGAGCAACAGCGCCGCGCCTATCAACTGCTGCAAGACGCCGGCTGGCGCATCGTCGATGACAAGATGGTCGACGCCCAGGGCAAGCCGGTGAAGATCGAATTCTTGCTGGCACAAACCGAATTCGAGCGCATCCTTCTGCCGTTCAAGCGCAACCTCAGCGACCTGGGCATCGATTTGCAGATTCGCCGGGTCGACACCTCCCAATACCTCAACCGCCTGCGCTCAAGGGATTACGACATGATTGTCGGCAGCTTCCCGCAGTCCAGCTCACCCGGCAGCGAGCAGCGCGAGTACTGGGAATCACAAAGTATCGACAAACCCGGCAGCCGAAACTTTATCGGCCTCAAGGACCCGGCCATCGACCAGTTGACCGAGGGCCTGATCAACGCCGAGTCACGGCAAAGCCTGATCAACCATGCCAGGGCGCTGGACCGTGTGTTGCAGTGGGGCTTCTACGTGATCCCCAACTGGCATATCAAAACCTGGCGCGTGGCCTACTCGAACCATATCGGCCATCCCGAAGTTACGCCCAAATACGATATCGGCACCAACACCTGGTGGGCCAAACCTGACGCAAAACCTGCACCCTCTACCAAACCTTCAAGCGCGAGCCAGGAGCCTTAAATGCTGGCTTATATTTTCAGGCGACTGCTGCTGATCATTCCGACACTGTTCGGGATTCTGTTGATTAACTTCATCATTATCCAGGCGGCCCCCGGCGGCCCGGTTGAACAGATGATCGCCAAGCTCGAAGGCTTTGACGGCGCCACCAGCCGCATCGCCGGTGGTGGTTCGGAAGTGTCGGTGGCGGGCTCCAACTACCGTGGCGCCCAAGGGCTGGATCCGGAACTGATCAAGGAAATCGAAAAGATGTACGGTTTCGACAAGTCGGCGCCGGAACGCCTGTGGATCATGATTAAAAACTACGCCCGACTGGACTTCGGCGAAAGCTTCTTCCGCGACGCCAAGGTCATCGACCTGATCAAGGAGAAAATGCCGGTCTCCATCTCGCTGGGGTTGTGGAGCACCCTGATCATGTACCTGGTGTCGATCCCCCTGGGGATCGCCAAGGCCACGCGCCACGGCAGCCACTTTGATGTCTGGACCAGTTCACTGATCATCATCGGCTACGCCATCCCGGCCTTTCTGTTTGCCATCCTGCTGATCGTGCTGTTTGCCGGGGGCAGTTACCTGGACTGGTTCCCTCTGCGCGGCCTGACGTCCAACAACTTTGACGAACTGAGCCTGGGCGGCAAGATTCTCGATTACTTCTGGCATCTGGCATTGCCCGTTACGGCACTGGTTATCGGCAACTTCGCCACCATGACCCTGCTGACCAAAAACAGCTTTCTCGACGAGATCAACAAACAGTATGTCGTCACTGCCAAAGCCAAGGGCCTGACCAACCACCGGGTGCTCTATGGCCATGTGTTCCGCAATGCCATGCTGCTGGTTATTGCCGGTTTCCCGTCGGCCTTTATCGGAATTTTCTTTACCGGCTCACTGCTGGTCGAAGTGATTTTCTCCCTCGATGGCCTGGGCCTGATGAGTTTCGAGGCCGCGATCAATCGCGACTACCCGGTTGTATTCGGCACCCTGTTTATCTTTACGCTGGTCGGGCTGGTGGTGAAGCTGATCGGTGACCTCTCATACACCCTGGTCGATCCGCGTATCGACTTTGAAAGCAGGGAGCATTGAGATGAAGCTATCCCCCCTCAATCGACGCCGTTTTGCCCGTTTCAAAGCCAACAAGCGTGGCTGGTGGTCGCTGTGGATCTTCCTGGTGCTGTTCGGGCTGAGCCTGAACGCCGAGTTCATCGCCAACGACAAACCGCTGGTGATCAATTACGACGGGGAGTGGTATTTCCCGGCGCTCAAGCGCTATCCAGAGACCGACTTCGGCGGTGAATTCCCCCTCGAAGCCAACTACAAAAGCCCGTATATCCGTGAACTGCTGGCCAAGAAAGATGCCTGGGTTGTGTGGCCACCCATCCCCTACAGCTATCAAAGCATCAACTACGACCTGAAAGTCCCTGCCCCTGCCCCGCCCTCCGCCGAGAACTGGCTGGGCACCGACGACCAGGGCCGCGACGTGCTGGCCCGAGTGATTTATGGCTTTCGCATATCGGTGCTGTTCGCCCTGACCCTGACGGTACTGAGCTCCATCATCGGCGTGATCGCCGGGGCCTTGCAGGGCTTTTATGGTGGCTGGGTCGACCTGGCCGGTCAGCGCTTTCTGGAAATCTGGTCAGGCTTGCCCGTGTTGTACCTGCTGATCATTCTCGCCAGTTTTGTGCAGCCCAATTTCTGGTGGCTGCTGGGCATCATGCTGCTGTTCTCGTGGATGAGCCTGGTGGACGTCGTGCGCGCCGAATTCCTGCGTGGGCGCAATCTGGAGTATGTGCGCGCCGCCCGCGCCCTGGGCATGCAGGACATGGCCATCATGTACCGCCACATCCTGCCCAACGCCATGGTCTCCACCATGACCTTTATGCCGTTTATCCTCACTGGCGCCATCGGCACCCTCACTGCCCTGGACTTCCTGGGCTTCGGCCTGCCCCCGGGCGCGCCGTCGCTGGGCGAACTGGTGGCCCAGGGTAAGTCCAACCTGCAAGCGCCCTGGCTGGGCATCAGTGCATTCGCAGTGCTGGCCATCATGCTCAGCCTGCTGGTGTTTATCGGTGAGTCCGCTCGCGATGCCTTCGACCCGAGGAAATAAGATGACGCAGGACAATCTGATCGAAGTGCGCGACCTCAGCGTCGAGTTTGTAGCGGGTGACACACCGCAGCGGGTGGTGCAAGGCGTCAGTTTTGATATCAGGCGCGGCGAAACCCTGGCCCTGGTGGGCGAAAGCGGTTCGGGCAAATCCGTGACCGCGCACTCGATCCTCAGGTTGCTGCCCTACCCCCTTGCACGCCACCCCAGCGGCAGCATCGCCTACGGCGGCGAGGATTTGCTCAGCGTGGACGAGAAAAAGCTGCGCAACATTCGCGGCAACCGCATTGCGATGATTTTTCAGGAGCCCATGACCTCCCTGAACCCGCTGCACAGCATTGAAAAACAAATCAATGAGGTGCTCGGCATTCACAAGGGGATCACCGGCAAGGCCGCTACCCTGCGCACCCTGGAGCTTCTGGAGCTGGTAGGCATACCCGAGCCTCACAAACGCCTCAAGGCGCTGCCACACGAGCTCTCAGGGGGTCAGAGACAGCGCGTGATGATCGCCATGGCCCTGGCCAATGAACCCGAACTGCTGATTGCCGACGAACCTACCACCGCCCTGGACGTGACCGTTCAGCTTAAAATCCTCGACTTGCTCAAGGATCTGCAAGCCCGCCTGGGCATGTCGTTGTTACTGATCAGTCACGATTTGAACCTTGTACGAAGAATTGCGCATCGCGTATGTGTCATGCAGCGCGGTTCAATCGTCGAACAAGCATCGTGCGAGCAGCTGTTCCGTTCGCCGCAGCATCCTTACACCCGGGAACTGCTCAGCGCAGAGCCCAGCGGAGGCCCGGCCAGCACCATTGCCGGTCCGCCATTGCTGCAAGTCGAGGACCTGAGGGTATGGTTCCCGATCAAGAAAGGCCTGCTGCGCAAGACCGTCGATTACGTGAAAGCGGTGGACGGTATCAATTTCAGCTTGCCCCAGGGGCAGACCCTGGGAATTGTGGGTGAAAGCGGATCGGGCAAATCAACGCTGGGCCTGGCGATTTTGCGTCTGATTGCCAGCAAGGGCCTGATCAGCTTTGAAGGCAAACGGCTAGACTGTCTGTCACAGAAAGAAGTCAGGCCATTGCGACGGGAAATGCAGGTGGTATTCCAGGACCCGTTTGGCAGTCTCAGCCCGCGCATGAGCGTCAGCGAGATTGTCGGTGAAGGGTTGCGCATTCACCGTATGGGCACCGAAGCGGAACAGGAAAGTGCAATTATTGAAGCCTTGCGAGAAGTAGGTCTGGATCCGGAAACCCGGCACCGTTACCCTCACGAGTTTTCAGGCGGACAACGGCAAAGAATCGCCATTGCCCGCGCACTGGTGTTAAAGCCGGAGTTGATATTGCTGGACGAGCCAACCTCTGCGCTGGACCGCACAGTACAACGCCAGGTTGTTGAACTGCTGCGCTCACTGCAAGCCAGGCACAACCTGACGTATTTGTTTATCAGCCATGACCTGGCTGTCGTCAAAGCGCTGAGCCACCAATTGATGGTGGTCAAGCATGGCCAAGTGGTCGAACAGGGTGATGCGCAAAGTATCTTTGCCTCACCGCAACATCCATATACACAACAGCTGCTGGAAGCCGCCTTTTTGGCACCAGTGGCTGTCGATTAACCTGATAGAGGAACAACACATGGGTTTTCTCACCGGTAAGCGCGTATTGATCGTTGGTGTCGCTAGCAAATTGTCCATCGCTTCTGGCATTGCTGCCGCCATGCACCGTGAAGGCGCCGAGCTGGCTTTCACTTATCAGAACGAAAAGCTGAAAGGTCGTGTTGAAGAATTCGCCGCAGGCTGGGGTTCGAACCCTGAGCTGTGCTTCCCTTGCGACGTTGCCAGCGATGAAGAAATCGCCAAGGTCTTCGAAGACCTGAGCAAGAAGTGGGACGGTCTGGACTGCATCGTTCACTCAGTAGGTTTCGCTCCTGGCGACCAGCTGGATGGCGATTTCACCGACGCCACCACCCGTGAAGGCTTCCGCATCGCTCACGACATCAGCGCCTACAGCTTCGTGGCCCTGGCCAAGGCTGGTCGCCCGATGATGAAAGGTCGCAACGGCAGCCTGCTGACCCTGTCCTACCTGGGCGCCGAGCGCACCATGCCTAACTACAACGTGATGGGCATGGCCAAGGCCAGCCTGGAAGCCGGTGTACGTTACCTGGCAGGCAGCCTGGGCCCTGAGGGTACTCGCGTTAACTGCGTATCGGCAGGCCCGATCCGTACCCTGGCAGCGTCGGGCATCAAGAACTTCCGCAAAATGCTGGCGGCCAACGAAGCGCAGACTCCACTGCGTCGCAACGTGACCATCGACGAAGTCGGCAATGCCGGCGCCTTCCTGTGCTCGGATCTGGCATCGGGCATCAGCGGCGAAATCATGTACGTAGACGGTGGCTTCAACACTACCGCCATGGGCAGCCTCGAAGAGTAAACCCTTCGTTACAAGCGCTACTCAAAAACGCCCGGTGCAGAGATTGCATCGGGCGTTTTTTTGCCTCGCGACAATCTCTGGGAGATGATCTGTGAGGGCGGGCTTGCCCGCGAAACAAACGACGCGATACGTCAGACAGAGCGCATGGATGCCATCGCGAGCAAGCCCGCTCCCACAAAAAAACCAGCGCAAAAAAATGGCCGCTCAATGAGCGGCCATTTTTAGCGAAGCAGGCTGAACTTAGTAGCGCTCAACCTTGGCTTCGTTTTCCAACTGCTTGCGGTAGGCAGCAAAGTCTTGCTGGCCAACACGCGAAGCGAGGAAGCGGCGATACGACGCTTTCTCTTCTTCAGTCGGCGCTACTGCATCGTTGACGCCGTTCAAACGCAATACAACCACAGTGCCATCTGCCAGGGTGACACTGCTGAATGTCGGCTTGTCCTTGGCTGCAGGTTTCGGCATGCGGAATACCGCTTGCAGCACGGCAGGATCAATACCTTCCTGACCACGGGCAACCGCTTCCTGGACCTTCCACGCCTGACCATCAACCGGCTGGTTCAACGGCAGTTTGCCATCGCGCAGCTCCTTGATGATTTCTTCAGCACGGGTTTTGGCCGCAGCACTGGCGTGCTCCTTGACCAGTTGCGCACGAATGCTCGAGGCAACAGCCTCCAGCGGCAACTGCTCAGGCTTGCGGTGCTCCTTGACGCGCAACACCACTACGGTCTCAGGGTCCAGCTCCAGGGCTGTACTGTTCGCGCCCTCATCCATCACTTCGGTGCTGAATGCGGCCTGAATCACAGCGCGATTGGCGGTGACACCCTCGCCCCCCTCGCGACCAAATGGCGCAGAGGTATGCACAGTCAGCTTAAGCTCTTGAGCTGGCTGAGCCAGATCGGACGCTTCAAATGCCGAGTCTTCCAATTGCTTGGTTGCATCGACAAACAGGCGTTCAACCTGCTGGGTTTTCAGGTCATGGGTCAGCTTGTCTTTCAGGCTGGCAAAGCTCGGCACTTCAGGTGCTTCAACACCCAACAGCTTGATCAGGTGATAACCGAAGCTGGTGCGTACCGGCTCCGAAACCTGGTCCTGCTTCAACCCGTAAACAGCCGTTTCGAACACAGGATCGTAAACACCAGGGCCTGCGAAGCCCAGGTCACCGCCATTGGCAGCCGAACCCGGATCCTGGGAGAACTCCTTGGCCAGAGCTTCGAAGCTTTCACCTTTGGCCAGACGCTGCTGAATCTCGGCGATCTTGGCTTTGGCCTGCTCGTCGCTGACCTTGTCGTTCACTTCGATCAGGATATGCGCAGCGCGGCGCTGTTCGGCCAGGTTGGCGATTTCCTTTTGATACAACGCTTGAAGCTCATCATCCTTCACGGCTACCTGGTCAAAGAAAGAAGATTTCTTCAACTCGATATAGTCGATCACGACCTGATCAGGGGTCATGAATTCCTTGGCGTGCTCGTCGTAGTAAGCCTTGATTTCGTCATCGCTCAGTTTCACCGCAGCCGGGTCGGCCTTGATGTTCAGCGAAGCGAAATCACGGGTTTGTTTCTCAAGACGGGCGAACGCATTCACCTGTTCGTCGGTCACGAAACCACTGCCCGCCAGACCGGCACGCAGCTGACCAATCAGCATTTCTTCGCCCAGCATGTTACGGAACTGCAAGCGACCGTAACCCAGTTGACGGATCACCTGGTCGAAACGCTCAGGGCTGAATTTGCCGTCTTCCTGAAATTCAGGAGTCAACAGAATGACTTGGTCCAAAGCGGCTTCAGAAAACGAAAACTTCGCGTCTTTGGCGCCTTGCAGCAACAGCTTGCGATCGATCAACCCTTTGAGGGCCGCTTCACGCAGCATTTTTTCATCCAGCAACGACGAGTCGAAATCCTTGCCCAACTGCTGCAGCAGCTGCCGGCGTTGCATATCGACGGCCTGGCTCAGTTCAACCTGGGTGATTTCTTCACCGTTAACCTTGGCAGCATCCTGGCTGGTAGAGGTGGCTTGAAAAATGGCATCGAAACCGGTCAACGCCATTAACGCGACGATGACACCGATGATGGTCTTGGCAATCCAGCCTTGTGAATTGTCCCTGATATTTTGCAGCATGCTTCCCCCAGAAACGGTCTTGCATAATGAGCAACCGTGGAGCGTGGGTAGAGTCCGGATAGAAGAAAGGCGCATCCGAGGATGCGCCTTCTCGTAACTGGCGGAGCGGACCGGGCTCGAACCCGCGACCCCCGGCGTGACACATCGATGTTGCCACCGACTGCACTACCGCTCCGCTGCCAAGCCTGGCGTGCGCCTGACCCGGTTGGGTAAAAGGTGTTACAGAAACTTAGTTAACCGCTTCTTTCAGTGCTTTACCGGCTTTGAAGCCTGGCTTTTTGGCAGCAGGAATTTCCAGCGTTTTACCGGTCTGTGGGTTACGACCAATACGGGCAGGACGATCGGTTACAGAGAAAGTACCAAAACCAACCAGTACCACAGAGTCGCCAGCCTTAAGAGCGCCAGTGACGGATTCGATTACTGCGTCCAGCGCACGGCCAGCTGCAGCTTTCGGGATATCAGCAGATGCAGCGATAGCATCAATCAGTTCCGACTTGTTCACTCTAAGTCCCCTTATATCTGTCTGAGTATGTTTCTAAAGTTTTTTGGTAAAAGCAAAACGACTGCTGAAGCACTTACGGACACTTATAGAGCCGCTTTATAACAAGGGCTCTAAAAAGCGTCAAGAAAGCCCGTCAGGCGAATCCGTATTAATGCGTGCTAATTCTTTCCTTAGAGTCAGATTCTCGTTTGTCGTCCTTGGCAACAATCTCGGGAGCCACATCCGGCAAGGGCTCCGGGGCGTATTGCAGCGCAATTTGCAGGACTTCGTCAATCCATTTAACCGGTTTAATCTGAAGATCCTGTTTGATGTTGTCAGGAATTTCCTTCAGGTCACGAACGTTCTCTTCAGGAATAATTACAGTTTTGATGCCACCACGGTGAGCAGCAAGTAATTTTTCCTTCAGGCCACCAATCGCCAACACCTGACCACGAAGGGTAATTTCACCGGTCATGGCAACATCGGCGCGTACCGGAATCAGGGTCAATGCAGAGACCAGGGCAGTACACATTCCCACACCAGCACTAGGGCCATCTTTAGGCGTAGCGCCTTCGGGCATGTGAATGTGAATATCGCGTTTTTCGTGGAAATCCAACGGGATACCCAGGCTCTTGGCGCGGCTGCGCACCACCGTCAATGCAGCGGTGATGGACTCTACCATCACGTCGCCCAGCGAACCGGTCTTGATCAGCTGGCCTTTGCCAGGAACAACGGCCGCTTCGATGGTCAACAACTCGCCACCCACCTGGGTCCAGGCCAGGCCGGTCACTTGACCGATCTGGTCCTGAACTTCAGCCAAACCGTAGCTGAATTTTCTTACGCCCAAAAAGTGCTCAAGTAGCTCCGGCGTGACGGTGACCGCAAAGCGTTTTTCCAGCGCATGCTCTTTGACCGCCTTGCGGCAGATCTTCGCAATCTGGCGCTCAAGGCCCCGCACACCGGCTTCGCGGGTGTAGTAGCGGATCATGTCGCGGATGGCTTCGTTATCAAATGCCAGCTCGCCCTTCTTCAAGCCATTGGCTTCAATTTGTTTCGGGGCCAGGTATTTGACAGCAATGTTGATTTTTTCGTCTTCGGTGTAGCCAGGCAGACGAATGACTTCCATCCGGTCCAGCAAGGCTGGCGGGATGTTCATCGAGTTGGACGTACACAGGAACATCACATCGGACAGGTCGTAATCAACCTCGAGGTAATGGTCGTTGAAATTGTGGTTCTGCTCGGGATCGAGCACTTCAAGCAGTGCAGACGCCGGATCGCCGCGCATGTCACTGCCCATCTTGTCGATTTCATCAAGCAGGAACAGCGGGTTGCGCACACCAACCTTGGTCATCTTTTGAATCAATCTTCCTGGCATCGAACCGATGTACGTACGGCGATGGCCACGAATTTCCGCTTCGTCACGCACGCCACCCAAGGCCATACGCACGAATTTGCGATTTGTTGCGTGGGCAATGGACTCAGCAAGCGAGGTTTTGCCTACACCCGGAGGACCGACCAGGCACAGAACCGGACCACGAATTTTCTTCACACGCTTTTGCACGGCAAGATATTCGAGAATCCGCTCTTTGACTTCGTCCAGACCGTAGTGATCTGCGTCCAGAATGTCTTCAGCACGCTTGAGATCCAGGCGCACCTTGCTCTGAGCCTTCCACGGCACCTGCACCAGCCAGTCGATGTAGGAGCGCACCACGGTGGCTTCTGCGGACATTGGCGACATTTGCTTGAGCTTGTTCAGCTCCGCCTGGGCCTTGGCCATTGCATCTTTCGGCAAACCGGCAGCATCGATGCGTTTTTTCAGCTCTTCGATTTCATTGTGACCTTCGTCACCATCACCCAGCTCTTTCTGAATGGCCTTCATCTGCTCATTCAGGTAGTACTCGCGCTGGCTGCGCTCCATTTGCTTTTTGACGCGACCACGGATGCGCTTTTCGACTTGCAGCAAGTCGATCTCGGCATCCAGCAGGGCCAGAACGTGCTCGACACGGGCCTGCAGATCGATGATTTCGAGGATTTCCTGCTTCTGCTCGATCTTGAGTGCCATATGGGCAGCCATGGTATCGACCAGACGGCTTGGCTCGTCAATGCTGTTAAGCGATGACAGAACCTCGGCCGGGACTTTTTTGCCCAGTTGCACGTATTGCTCAAACTGCGAAAGCAGGCTGCGCACAAAGACCTCGGATTCGCGATCCGGGGCAGCCACTTCGTCAATCAGGGAGACTTCGGCACTCAGATAACCATCTGCCTGACCAAAATGCTCAACCGCACCGCGCTGCTCACCCTCAACCAGCACTTTGACCGTGCCGTCCGGGAGCTTGAGCAGTTGCAGAACAGTTGCAATGGTACCAACGCGATACAGGGCGTCTTCGCCCGGATCGTCGTCAGCCGGATTCTTTTGAGCCAACAGCAAAATTTGCTTGTCGCCCGTCATCGCAGCCTCAAGGGCCTCGATCGACTTCTCGCGTCCCACGAACAGTGGGATCACCATGTGCGGATACACAACAACATCACGCAACGGCAGGAGAGGCAATTCGATGGTTGTCTTCATGATTTCGCCTCTACGGCGGCCATAAGGCCGTAATCAGATGGATGTAAGCTTGAAGCCAAGATGGGGGCAGTCTTGAAAAAAAACAAGCGTTGAACGACAGGAAAAACAAAGGGGCCCGAAGGCCCCTTCTTTAACACGCAATGTGGAATGCCAGCATTACATTTACGCGTCAGGTGCAACCTTGGCAGTCGCTTCGTTGTTTTCATAGATCAACAACGGCTTGGACTTGCCTTCTATAACGCTTTCGTCGATCACAACTTTACTCACCTCGGATTGCGAGGGGATTTCATACATTGTGTCGAGCAGCACGCCTTCAAGAATCGAACGCAGGCCACGAGCGCCCGTTTTGCGCTCCAGAGCACGCTTGGCCACGGCCTTCAAGGCGTCGGCACGGAACTCAAGATCTACACCTTCCATCTCGAACAGCTTGCCGTACTGCTTGGTCAAGGCGTTCTTCGGTTCGGTGAGGATCTGCATCAAGGCAGCCTCGTCCAGCTCGTCCAGGGTTGCCAGCACAGGCAGACGACCCACGAATTCCGGGATCAGGCCAAACTTGACCAGATCGTCAGGCTCGACTTCACGCAGGGATTCGCCAACCTTCTTGCCCTCTTCCTTGCTGCGCACTTCGGCACTGAAGCCGATGCCGCCGCGAGTCGAGCGAGCCTGTACAACCTTCTCAAGGCCCGAGAACGCACCACCGCAGATAAACAGGATGTTGCGGGTATCAACCTGCAAGAACTCCTGCTGCGGGTGCTTGCGGCCGCCTTGAGGCGGTACGGAAGCCACGGTACCTTCGATCAGCTTGAGCAATGCCTGCTGCACACCTTCACCGGAAACATCACGGGTAATCGAAGGGTTGTCAGACTTGCGCGAAATCTTGTCGATTTCATCGATGTAGACAATGCCCATCTGGGCTTTTTCTACGTCGTAATCGCATTTCTGCAGCAGCTTCTGAATGATGTTTTCAACATCTTCGCCTACGTAACCGGCTTCAGTCAGCGTGGTTGCGTCAGCGATGGTGAAAGGTACATTCAACAGGCGTGCAAGGGTTTCTGCCAGCAGGGTCTTACCCGAACCGGTAGGGCCGATCAGCAGGATGTTGCTCTTGCCGAGTTCGACGTCGTCGTTTTTCTTGTCACGCTGGTTGAGGCGCTTGTAGTGGTTGTACACCGCTACAGCCAAAACCTTTTTGGCACGTTCCTGACCAATGACGTATTGATCAAGGATGCCGCTGATTTCTTTTGGCGATGGTAATTTATGCGCGCTGCTCTCGGCCTGGGCTTCCTGCACCTCCTCACGGATGATGTCATTGCACAGGTCAACGCATTCGTCGCAGATAAAGACCGAGGGGCCGGCAATCAATTTGCGCACTTCATGCTGGCTTTTGCCACAGAAGGAGCAATAGAGCAATTTGCCGTTGTCCTCGCCGTTGCGGGTGTCAGTCATTCGATCGATCCAAATCCGATAGGCTTGCAACACAAGATGAAGGCAACTGCGGGCTTTTTCAAGCCCGCAGGTGGTCGGTTAACCCAACCACCCACATTTGAGCTGCTTAAGCGGGCATTTGACGCTTGCTGAACACAGAGTCGATCAAACCGTATTCGGCTGCACGCTCGGCGCTCATGAAGTTGTCACGCTCGGTGTCGCGCTCGATGGTTTCGAGAGTCTGGCCCGTGTGGTGAGCCAGCAGCGAGTTCAAACGGTGACGGATGTTGAGGATTTCCTTGGCATGAATGTCGATATCCGACGCCTGGCCCTGGAAACCGCCCAGTGGCTGGTGAATCATCATGCGCGAGTTCGGCAGGCAGTGACGCTTGCCCGGTGCGCCACCAGCCAACAGGAAGGCACCCATGCTGCAGGCCTGGCCGATGCAGATGGTCGACACGTCAGGCTTGATGAATTGCATGGTGTCGTAGATCGACATGCCTGCAGTCACCGAACCGCCCGGCGAGTTGATGTACAGGTGGATGTCCTTGTCCGGGTTCTCGGCTTCAAGGAACAGCAGCTGCGCAGCCACCAGGTTGGCCATGTAGTCTTCTACGGGGCCGACCAGGAAGATGATTCGCTCCTTCAGGAGGCGCGAGTAGATGTCGTAAGCGCGTTCGCCACGGGCGGACTGCTCGACAACCATCGGGACCAGGCCGCCAGCGGCGTGGATATCAGAGTTCTGCTGAATATAAGAATTGCGGGACATGTCCGGCAGTCACTCCCAAATAGTCTTGTCTGGATACGCATAAGCCAGCTCGAGGCTGGCTTATGGTTGTGTTTTCTAACGAGTCAGAAATCAGTCGGCTTGTGGAGCTTCCACCGGCTTGACAGCTTCTTCGTAAGAGACCGCTTTATCGGTCACCTTGGCCTTCTGCAGAACAGTATCCACAACTTGCTCTTCCAGCACAACCGAACGAACCTCGTTCAATTGCGCGTCGTTTTTGTAGTACCAGGCTACAACCTGCTCTGGCTCCTGGTAAGCGGAAGCCATTTCCTGAATCATTTCGCGAACGCGATCTTCGTCAGGCTTGAGGTCGAACTGCTTGACCACTTCAGCCACGATCAGACCCAGCACTACACGGCGGTTGGCTTGCTCTTCGAACAGCTCTGCCGGCAGTTGATCAGGCTTGATGTTACCACCGAACTGCTGAACAGCCTGCACGCGCAGACGGTCAACTTCGTTGGCCAGCAGCGACTTCGGCACTTCGATCGGGTTGGCAGCCAGCAGGCCGTCCATTACCTGGTTCTTGACCTTGGACTTGATGGCCTGACGCAGTTCACGCTCCATGTTCTTGCGAACTTCGGCGCGGAAGCCTTCCAGACCGGTTTCCTTGATACCGAACTGGGCGAAGAACTCTTCGTTCAGCTCTGGCAGCTTAGGCTCGGAAACAGTGTTCACGGTTACGGTGAACTCGGCTTCTTTGCCAGCCAGGTCCAGATTCTGGTAGTCAGCAGGGAAAGTCAGTTTCAGAACGCGCTCTTCACCGGCTTTGGCGCCTACCAGGCCTTCTTCAAAGCCAGGAATCATGCGGCCCGAACCCAGCACCAGCTGAGTACCGGTGGCGGAGCCGCCAGCGAACACTTCGCCGTCTACCTTGCCAACGAAATCGATGTTCAGCTGATCATCGTTCTGGGCAGCACGGTCAGTCACTTCAAAGCGGGTGTTCTGCTTGCGCAGCACGTCCAGCATCTTGTCCAGGTCGGCATCAGCCACTTCGGCGCTCAGGCGCTCGATAGCGATGGTGTCCAGACCGGTCACTTCGAATTCAGGGAATACTTCGAAAGTAGCAACGTATTCCAGATCTTTGCCTTTTTCGAAAACCTTAGGCTCGATCGAAGGAGCACCAGCCGGGTTCAGCTTCTGCTCAACCACAGCTTCGTAGAACGAAGACTGGACTACATTGCCCAGCGCTTCCTGGCGCGCATCAGCTTCGTAACGCTGACGGATTACGCTCATTGGCACCTTGCCTGGACGGAAGCCCGGGATCTTGGCCTTTTGGGCAGTCTGTTGCAGACGCTTGTTGACTTCAGCCTCAATACGCTCAGCTGGCACGCCAATGGTCATGCGACGCTCAAGAGCGGAAGTATTTTCAACAGAAACTTGCATGGATATTCCTCGTTGCACAGACATTAGCCGGCCGTTTCCGACCCCATAATCAAGGGCAAGCATTCTAGTGGGTCAAACTCAAGAAGTCACCCTACCGCAAACACCCTAAGAAACGGCCGACAGAAATTAAGTAAAAGCAGCCATCCGCCTCGCCTTCTATATAGATAGAAGACTGCACTGATCAATTGGCGATAACGGGCAGCCTTTGGAGCTACCCCGATCTGCGCGCATTGTCACACAAATCACAGAGGACGCTAAGCATGCGGGAAACAAGGCGCCGAACGACACCCCTATATGCGATTCTCAAACCGCAGATACAAAAAAACGCCAGAGGGTTAGTCTGGCGTTTTCTTTTAATATGGGGTGGACGAAGGGGATCGAACCCTCGACAACGGGAGTCACAATCCCGTGCTCTACCAACTGAGCTACGCCCACCATAGTGCGTTTACAACGCTGCCTGCTCCTGGAAGCCGACAGTTACAACCAAAGAAAAAGCCGCTACAAGCGGCTCTATCAAAATTTGGTGCGGACGGAGAGACTCGAACTCTCACACCTTTCGGCGCTGGAACCTAAATCCAGTGTGTCTACCAATTCCACCACATCCGCATTTCAAACTCTTGAAGCAAAGACGCCAGACTTTTAATCTGGCGGCTTTCTAAATATGGGGTGGACGAAGGGGATCGAACCCTCGACAACGGGAGTCACAATCCCGTGCTCTACCAACTGAGCTACGCCCACCATATTGCCTGTACTGCTTTACTTGTGCCAAAGCTGCCTAATGGCGCACCCGGCAGGACTCGAACCTGCGACCATCCGCTTAGAAGGCGGATGCTCTATCCAGCTGAGCTACGGGCGCATTGTTAGCCTGTATTCTTTGACGACTACAAACCAAGTGCTTTCAGTATCACCAAGCTGGACAACAACTTCGCTCTACCTTCTTAACCAGTGCTAGGCTGTGCCCGACAAGTGCGACGAATGTTATAGGTGAGCCCGTAAGTCGTCAACTGTTTTTTAAAAAAAGTTTAGAAATATAAAGGAGTTAGGGCAATAAACAGACCAGGCGCCTTTGCCCTCGCGCCGCGGCATGCGAGAATGCACGTCCTTTTTCCACCCTTTACGATGGTTAATCACGCGTAATGACTGCACAACTAATCGACGGCAAAGCGATCGCCGCCAGCCTGCGCCAGCAGATTGCCAAACGTGTCGCCGAGCGCCACGAGCAAGGCCTGCGCACCCCTGGTCTGGCAGTGATTCTGGTCGGCAGCGATCCTGCTTCCCAGGTTTATGTTTCGCACAAGCGTAAAGACTGCGAAGAGGTAGGCTTTATTTCCCAAGCCTATGACCTGCCCTCCGACACGACCCAACAGGACCTCACCGACCTGATCGACCGTCTCAATGACGACGCGAACATCGACGGCATCCTGCTGCAACTGCCTCTGCCTGCCCATCTGGATGCCTCCAAACTGCTGGAGCGTATCCGTCCGGACAAAGATGTCGACGGTTTCCACCCCTATAACGTCGGTCGTCTGGCCCAACGCATCCCGCTGCTGCGCCCATGCACCCCCAAAGGCATCATGGCCCTGCTGGAAAGCACCGGCCAGGACCTGTACGGAATGGACGCGGTCATTGTCGGCGCCTCCAATATCGTTGGACGCCCGATGGCCATGGAATTGCTGCTGGCTGGCTGCACCGTGACCGTAACCCACCGTTTCACCAAGGACCTGGCCGGCCACGTTGGCCGCGCCGACCTGGTGGTGGTAGCTGCCGGCAAGCCTGGCCTGGTCAAAGGCGAATGGATCAAGGAAGGCGCCATCGTCATCGACGTGGGCATCAACCGCCAGGCTGATGGCAAGCTGGTGGGCGACGTGGTGTACGAGACCGCCCTGCCCCGCGCGGGCTGGATCACCCCGGTACCGGGCGGCGTAGGCCCGATGACTCGTGCCTGCCTGCTGGAAAACACCTTGTACGCAGCCGAAGAATTGCACGGCAACTAGTGCAAAGCGCTGCAAAAAAACGGCACCTTCGGGTGCCGTTTTTATTGGCGCCGCTAAAATCCGAGCAAACAAAAGCCCGCACTTGGCGCAATGCCATGACCTCAATTGTGGGAGCGAGCCTGCTCGCGAAAGCCCACCCGAGACCTTCGCGAGCAGGCTCGCCCCCACAAAATCATCAGCATCACGCCCCGTACGGGCTTTTGTTCACACAACGGGCAATCTAGTCAGCCAAGCGCCAGGTTGTCCCGCCTTTACTGTCTTCCAGCACCACACCCATTGCGGCGAGCTGATCACGGATACGGTCAGACTCCGCCCAGTCCTTGGCAGCGCGGGCAGCCAGACGCGCATCGATCAAGGCCTGCACCTGAGCGGCATCGATCTTGCCTTCAGCACCGGCCTGCAGAAAGTCATCCGCTTCAAGCTGCAACACACCCAGCACATCGGCCAATTGCTTGAGACGTGCCGCCAGACCGGCAGCCGCCTGCAGATCGGTTTCGCGCAACCGGTTGATCTCGCGAACCATCTCGAACAGCACCGCACAGGCTTCCGGCGTACCGAAGTCGTCGTTCATGACCTGGGTAAAGCGCTCAACAAAGGCTTCACCACCGGCCGGAGCAACCTTGGGCAACCCTTTCAGTGCGTTATAGAAGCGATCAAGGGCTGCCTTGGCATCCTTGAGATTGTCTTCTGAATAGTTGATCGAGCTACGGTAGTGGCTCGACACCAACAGATAACGCACAACCTCCGGGTGATACTTCGCCAGAACGTCGCGAATGGTGAAGAAGTTGTTCAAGGACTTGGACATCTTCTCGCCGTTGATGCGAATCATCCCGCAATGCATCCAGGCATTGGCGTAGGTTTTACCCGTAGCCGCCTCGCTTTGGGCGATTTCGTTCTCATGGTGCGGAAACTCCAGGTCGCTGCCGCCGCCATGAATATCGAAGGTCTCACCCAGGCAGCAGGTAGACATCACCGAGCATTCAATGTGCCAGCCCGGACGACCCGGGCCCCACGGCGACTCCCAGCTCGGCTCGCCCGGCTTGACGCCTTTCCACAACACGAAGTCCAGCGGATCGTCCTTGGCCTCGTCGACCTCGATGCGCGCGCCGATGCGCAGATCTTCGATCTTTTTGCGCGACAGCTTGCCGTAGCCCATGAACTTGGCAACGCGGTAGTACACGTCACCATTGCCCGGGGCATAGGCGTAACCCTTGTCGATCAGGGTCTGGATCATCGCGTGCATGCCAGGGATATGATCCGTGGCACGAGGCTCCATATCCGGCTTGAGGATATTGAGCCGCGCTTCATCTTCATGCATGGCCGCGATCATGCGCTCGGTCAGCACCTCGAAAGGCTCGCCGTTTTCACGCGCACGATTGATGATCTTGTCTTCAATGTCCGTAATGTTGCGCACGTAGGTCAGGTTGTAGCCGCTGAAACGCAACCAGCGGGTCACCAGATCGAAGGCAATCATGCTGCGACCATGGCCGATGTGGCAGTAGTCGTACACGGTCATGCCGCACACGTACATGCGCACATTGTTGCCGTCCAGCGGCTTGAAAACTTCTTTGCTCTTGGTGAGCGTGTTGTAGATCGTAAGCACGGCTTGTTCCTTCAAAACTTGATCACTGGCCCCACGAATCACGCAGGGTCACGGTACGGTTGAATACCGGGTGACCGGGTTTCGAGTCCTTGATATCTGCGCAGAAGTAGCCTTCGCGCTCGAACTGGAAACGGTCTTCCGGCTGTGCATTGCCCAGCGAGGGTTCAGCACGACAACCGGTCAGTACCTGCAGCGAGTCAGGGTTGATGTTTTCCAGGAAGCCCGCGCCGTCTTCGGCCTTTTCAGGGTTCGGCGAGCGGAACAGACGATCATACAAACGCACTTCGCATTCGACGCTGGCAGCCGCCGGCACCCAATGCACAACACCCTTGACCTTGCGACCCTCGGGGTTTTTACCCAGGGTCAGCGGATCGTACGAGCAATGCAGTTCAACGATGTTGCCATCGGCATCCTTGATCGCTTCGTCGGCACGGATCACATAGCTGCCGCGCAAACGCACTTCGCCCGCAGGCTCAAGACGCTTGTAGCCTTTTGGCGGCTCTTCCATGAAGTCTTCACGGTCGATGTAGATTTCACGGGCAAACGGCAACACCCGCACACCCATGTCTTCCTTAGGGTGGCAAGGCAGCTCGAGGTTTTCGACCTGACCTTCCGGGTAGTTGGTGATGATCACTTTCAATGGACGCAGCACGCACATGGCGCGCGGCGCGCTGTGGTCCAGATCGTCACGAATGCTGAATTCCAGCATGCCGAAGTCAACAACACCGTCAGAACGGTTGGTGCCGACCATGTCACAGAAATTACGAATCGATTTAGGCGTGTAACCGCGACGGCGGAAACCCGACAGCGTCGACATGCGCGGGTCATCCCAGCCGTTGACGTGCTTTTCATCGACCAGCTGCTTGAGCTTGCGCTTGCTGGTGATGGTGTAGTTGAGGTTCAGACGGCTGAACTCGTACTGACGCGGGCGCGCCGGTACTGGCAGGCTGTCCAGGAACCATTCGTACAGCGGACGATGGCTTTCGAACTCCAGGGTGCAGATCGAATGGGTGATGCCTTCAATGGCATCCGACTGACCGTGGGTGAAGTCATAGTTGGGGTAGATGCACCACTTGTCACCGGTCTGGTGGTGATGGGCATGACGGATGCGGTACATGATCGGGTCGCGCAGGTTCATGTTCGGCGAGGCCATGTCGATCTTGGCGCGCAGCACACGCTTGCCGTCTTCAAACTCACCGGCGGTCATGCGGGCGAACAGATCCAGGTTCTCTTCAACGCTGCGGTCGCGGAACGGGCTGTTCTTGCCGGGCTCGGTCAGGCTGCCGCGGTATTCCTTGGCTTGCTCGGGCGTCAGGTCGCAGACGTAGGCCTTGCCTTCTTTGATCAGGTAAATCGCCCACTCGTGCAGTTGATCGAAGTATTGCGACGCGTAACGCACTTCACCGGCCCACTCGAAGCCCAGCCACTTGACGTCGCTTTCGATGGCGTCGATGTATTCCTGGTCTTCTTTTGCCGGGTTGGTGTCGTCAAAACGCAAATGCGTCACGCCGCCAAACTCTTGAGCCAGCCCAAAGTTCACACAAATGGATTTGGCATGACCGATGTGCAGATAGCCGTTTGGCTCCGGCGGAAAGCGGGTCACGATCTGTGTGTATTTACCCGAGTCTAGGTCCGCCTGAACGATTGGACGCAGGAAGTTAGCCGGGACAGCAGGGCCAGCCTTTGGATTCAGAGTGGGGTCGACAGTGGGCTTGCTCATAGGATCCTTGAACGTAACAGGGTGCGCGGCCTGGGTCGGCCGACTAAATCAAAGCGCCTATCATAGCCGATGCCGCCAAGTCACTGACAGAGCAGGTGCTCAATCAAAGCGATTGAAATGCCGGCTTTTAGTCCCCATATGGGAAAAACACCATCGAAATGCCGTGCGAGCACGCTAAACTCCGCCCGCGGCTGTATCTACCCAGCCAGCCCGGGAGATTGAGGTGTGTTCACCCCGCTCCCCGGCCCGACGAATTCCCTGATAGAGCGATACGACCATGACCCAAGTAAAACTGAGCACCAACCACGGCGACATCGTGATCGAACTGAACGCTGAAAAAGCACCGATCACCGTAGCCAACTTCATCGAATACGTAAAAGCCGGCCACTACGAAAACACCGTTTTCCACCGTGTAATCGGCAACTTCATGATCCAGGGCGGCGGTTTTGAGCCAGGCATGAAAGAAAAGAAAGACAAACGTCCAAGCATCCAGAACGAAGCCGACAACGGCCTGCCGAACGAGAAGTACACCGTGGCCATGGCTCGCACCATGGAACCGCATTCGGCTTCCGCCCAGTTCTTCATCAACGTGGCTGACAACAGCTTCCTCAACCACAGCGGCAAAACCGCTCAGGGCTGGGGCTACGCCGTATTCGGTAAAGTCGTTGCAGGCCAGGACGTAGTAGACAAGATCAAAGGCGTTGCCACCACGTCCAAAGCCGGCCACCAGGACGTGCCTAAAGATGACGTGATCGTCGAGAAAGCAGAGATCATTGAGTGATACTGCTGATTTCAGATTTGCATCTGGAAGAGGAGCGCCCGGACATTACCCGGGCGTTTCTGGATTTCCTGACCGGGCGTGCGCGCTCGGCTCAGGCGCTCTACATCCTGGGCGACTTTTTCGAAGCCTGGATTGGCGACGATGCCATGACCCCCTATCAGCGCTCGATCTGTGCAGCGCTGCGCACCCTGAGCGAGACCGGCACGCAGATCTTTCTGATGCACGGCAACCGCGACTTTTTACTTGGCCAGGCCTTTTGTAAAGCGGCTGGCTGCACCCTGATCAAAGACCCCAGCGTGGTCGACTTCTATGGCGAAGCGGTTTTGTTGATGCACGGCGACAGCCTGTGCACGCGCGACGAAGCCTATATGCGCCTGCGACGCATCCTGCGCAACCCCGTCACTTTGTGGGTCCTGCGCCACCTGCCGCTGAGCACCCGGCATAAACTGGCGCGCAAGCTGCGCAGCGAAAGCCGCGCGCAGACCCGCATGAAAGCCAACGACATCGTTGACGTGACCCCCGAGGAAGTACCCCGGATCATGGCGCACTTTGGTGTGCACACCCTGATTCACGGCCACACCCACCGCCCGGCGATACACAAACTGCAGATCGGCGAACAGACCGCCCGGCGCATTGTGCTAGGTGACTGGGACCGCCAGGGCTGGGTACTGCAAGTGGATGAGCAAGGTATGCAGCTCGCGCCGTTTGATTTTGCTCCGCCTGACGCACAGTAAACTCGTGGGCGCGAGCCTGCTCGCGAAGGTTTCTGCGCAACATCACAGATAAACCGCATGCCGACTTTCGCGAGCAAGCTCGCTCCCACAAGGGACTTGCAGGGCTCCAGCCCCTCTACCTCTAATGCCCGCTGGTCGCCGGCCCCGCCTTGGCTATAAACGGTGGTTTCGCCAGCCACACCAGCAGAATCAAGCCCATAAACAGCCAACCCATCATGGTGAAGTAATCCACGGTGGAGAACATATAGGCCTGACTGGTCAGAATCTTGTCCATCTGTGCATAGGCGGGCGTGCTGGCGCCCCCCAGGCTTTCGAGCGTATGCCGGGTCACAGGGTCATAGGCGCTGATGCTTTCGCTCAAGTAGGCATGATGCTGATCCGCCCGGCGAATCCAGATCCAGGTGGTCAAGGACGCCGCAAAGCTGCCGCCCAGTGTGCGCAGGAAGGTCGCTAGCCCCGCGCCATCAGCAATCTGATGCGGCGGCAAATCCGACATCAAAATGGTCAAGGTCGGCATAAAGAACAGGGCCACGCCAATCCCCATGAACAGCTGCACCATCGCGATATGCTGGAAATCCACCTCATTGGTGAACTCGGCACGCATAAAGCAGCTCAGGCCAATAGCCAAAAAGGCCAGCCCGGCCAACAGGCGCAAGTCGAATTTATTCGCGTACTTGCCCACAAAGGGCGACATCAAAACCGGCAAGATCCCGATCGGTGCCACCGCCAGACCGGCCCAGGTAGCGGTATAGCCCATCTGCGTCTGCAGCCATTGCGGCAAAATCAGGTTGATACCAAAGAACCCGGCATAACCCAACACCAGCACAATGGTGCCAATCCGGAAGTTACGGTGAGCAAACAGGCGCAAGTTGACGATCGGATGCTTGTCTGTCATTTCCCAAATGATAAAGGCCGCCAGTGCCACTACCGATAACGCCGTGCCCGAGAGGATGAAACTGGACTCGAACCAGTCCAGATCATTGCCCTTGTCGAGCACGATCTGCAACGCACCCACACCGATGATCAAGGTGATTAGTCCCACGTAATCCATCGGTTGACGGGTAATCACCACCGGGCGCGCCTTGAGTTGCTGGCGAACCACCATCACGGCAAAAATACCGATCGGGATATTGATAAAGAAGATCCACGGCCAACTGTAACTGTCGGTGATCCAGCCGCCCAAAATAGGCCCGGCAATCGGTGCAACCACCGTGACCATTGCCAGCAATGCCAATGCCATCCCCCGTTTTGCCGGGGGATACACCGCAATCAGCAAAGTCTGGGTCATGGGATAAAGCGGCCCGGCCACCAACCCCTGGAGCACGCGAAACCCGACCAGCTCTGGCATCGAGGTGGAAATACCGCACAAAAACGAGGCCAGAACGAACAGCATCGTGGCCCACAGAAACAACTTAACCTCACCAAACCGCCGGCTGAGCCAGCCGGTTAACGGCAAGGCAATCGCGTTACTGACCGCAAATGACGTAATGACCCAGGTACCCTGCTCCGAACTCACTCCAAGATTACCGGAGATGGTGGGCAAGGCGACGTTGGCGATGGTGGTGTCCAGCACCTGCATAAAGGTCGCCAGCGACAGGCCGATCGTGGCCATTACCAGGCTGGGAGGGGAAAATGACGCGTTTGTACTCATCGCAAATCCTTTAAAACCGGGGATGCAGCCCCACCCTTGCGGCGGGGCTCATGGATTGGCGAATCAGCGTTGGGCGGCCATGTCGCCAGTGCCAGCGCTGTTGCTGTCAATCAAACGCGTAATCAGGGCTTCGGCATCGACCAATTGCTGCGCATACACCGTGGTGGAGAACGAAGCTTTTTGCGGCGGTTGCTGAGCCAGTACCGGACCACTTTGGTCACGCAGGTTGACATCCACAGTCGTCGACAAGCCGACCCGCAACGGGTGCTCGGCCAGCTCATCGGCATTGATATGAATACGCACCGGCACACGCTGGACAATCTTGATCCAGTTGCCCGTGGCATTTTGCGCGGGCAACAGAGCAAATGCACTGCCGGTACCGGCACCGATACTGTCGATGGTGCCGCTGTATTTCACGCCGCTGCCGTAGATATCAGACTCAATATCCACCGCCTGCCCGATACGCATCTTGTGCAACTGGGTTTCCTTGAAGTTGGCATCGATCCACAGCTGGTTAAGCGGAATGACCGCCATCAACGCCGTGCCCGGCTGAACCCGCTGGCCCAGCTGCACGGTGCGCTTGGCCACATAACCGGTGACCGGCGCAATCAGGGTGGAACGGGCATTGGCCAGGTACGCCTGGCGCAGTTGCGCCGCTGCAGCCTTCACATCCGGGTGGTTGGCCACCGTGGTGTTATCGACCAGCGCCAGGGTGGTGTCGAGTTTTTGCTCGGCATTGCGCAAGGCGCTTTGCGCCGAAGACAGATCATCCCGGGCATGGGACAACTCTTCCTGAGAGATCGCCCCGCCTGCTGCCAGGCTTTTACGGCGGCTGTAGTTATCCTGGTTTTTCTGCACTTCAACTTTCTGCGCAGCCACCTGGGCTTTCATGCCCTTCACATCACTGAACAGGCCGCGTACCTGGCGCACGGTACGGGCCAGATTGGCTTCAGCGCTCTGCAGGCCGACCTGGGCATCGCTCGGATCGAAGTCAATCAGCACCTGCCCTTCATGCACCAGATCGCCATCATCGGCGCCGATACTCACCACCGTACCGGTGACCAACGGGGTGATTTCAACCACGTTGCCATTTACATAGGCATCGTCGGTGCTTTCATTCCAGCGACCATAGAGCTCTTCCCAGGCCCAGACACCCAGCCCGAGCAGGATGACCAAAATTGCCAGGCCGCTCAGCCAGAGCTTGCGTTTGCGCTGGCTGGCAGCGTCCTGGGGTTGTTGCGTTTCATTCGGTGTTTGCACAGTGGCCATGACGGGTACCTAAATTATTCTGCCAGCGAGGGCTTCAGCGGGAGCGGCCGCAGCCGGATTGCCGGGCTCAAGTCCGCCGCCCAGGGCTTGCATCAGTTGAATCGAAAGGTCGATCTGCTCGGCATTCAGGCCCGCCAGCTGGCGCTGCGCCTGCAACAATTGCTGCTCGATGCTGAGCACGTCGAGGTAGTTGCCGACACCCGAGCCGTAGCGCTGCAAGACGGTATCGAACGACTCCTGAGCGATCTGGGTGGCCCGTTGCTGGGCGCTTATCTGCTGGCCCACGGCACTTAACTGCGCCAGGGTGTCACTGACATCGCCCAGGGCGCCGACCAGGATCTTGTTGTATTGCGCCACCGCCAGATCGTAATTGGCGTCCTCTGCGTCCAGCCCGGCACGCAAACGCCCGCCATCAAAGATCGGCAGCGAAATCGCCGGGGCAATATTGAGGAAGCGACTGGCAGAACCGAACAGCGCATCACCCAGCAACGACTGGGTTCCCGCCGCTGCACTCAAATTGAGATTGGGATAAAAACGCGTCCGGGCGGCGGCAATATTCTTGCTCGCTGCCTCTACCCGCCAGCGCGCAGCCACCAGATCGGGGCGACGCCCCAGCAGTTCAGCTGGCAAGCTGCTCGGTAACGCCACGGCGCCCGGGGCGAGGGTTTTCGGGCGAGCGATATCCATCCCGCGGTCCGGCCCCTTGCCCAACAACACCGCCAGCGCGATGCGTGCACTTTTGAGTTGTTTTTCAGCATTGATCAACTGCTCTTGGGAGCTGGCCTCAAGGCTTTCGGTTTGCTGGTACTGGTAATGGCTGTCGATACCGGCTTGCAGGCGGCGCTTGCTCAGGTCCAGCATTTTACCGGTGCGTTCCAGGTCATCCCTGGCCAGGTCGCGCACGATAAAGGCATGTCCCAGGCTGCTATACCCCCGCGCTACATCGGCAGCCAGGGTCAGGCTCGCGGCCTGAGTGTCGACTTCGGCAGCGCGGGCCTGGCCCAACGCCGCTTCCCAGGCCGCACGCTGGCCACCCCATAGGTCGAAGGTGTAATTAAATGTCAGGCTGGCGTTACGTAGCGTGTCGTAACGGCCACCCTGGCCGGTCGGATCCTGGGAACGCGACAGGCGCGAACGCGAAACATCGGCCTCGGCATCCAGGGTCGGCATGCGTGCGGCATCTGCAGCCCCGGCTGCAGCCGTTGCTTGATGGGCGCGGGCACTCGCTATTTGCATATCAGGGCTGTCGCGCAACGCTTGTTCGATCAAGCCATCCAGCTGAGTGTCGCCCAGGCGCTTCCACCAGTCCTTTTCAGGCCATGCCGCCGGGCTGACGGTAATGCCTGCAAGGGTCCTGGCCGCTTCCAGGTTTTTCCCGTCCTGGCTCACACCCTCGGTGTTCAGCCCGCTGTAGCTGGCACAACCGGCCAGCAGCATCGACGTAAAAACCAGGCTAAAGCCTGTACGCAGTGTCTTGTGGCTCATTTTTCACCTAAACGCATGACAGTGATGGGATCACCCGCTGCCAACAGTATTTTCTTGAGGATCTGTTCCAGGCTTTGCAGTTCTTGCGGGCTGATGGCGCCGGCCAGCTGGTTCATCGCATCGGCACCGACCTGCGGCAGAAGGCCTGCCAGGGCCTTGCCGTCTTCGCTCAGTACCAGCCGCACCTGGCGACGGTCAGCCTCGGAACGCTGGCGCACCAGCAGGTTTTTCTGCTCAAGACGATCGAGCATGCGCGTCATCGAGCCGCTGTCCAGGCACAGATGGCGGCAAAGCTCAGCCGGAGTGTCGACGTCGAACTGGGCCATGATGATCAGCACCTTGAACTGCGCCGCGGTGATGCCGTAAGGCTCCATATGGCGGTCAATGATCTTGTCTTTGAGCATGGCCGTGCGCCCCAGGAGCAAACCCAGGGTGCAGTTTTGAAAGTTATCGGGGTGAAAATGCTTCATCAGGGCACCAGGAAGCTGCCTAGGCAGTAATGTTTCTAAATATTACTGTCTAGGCAGCTAATGTCAAGCCGATTATTAGGTGGCTATCTATCTGGTTTTTCAGCGGGCACGCAAACCGGTGCCTAAGAGAGCAACTATCTAGATGATGGTGGGATTGTTGTGGGAGCGGGCTTGCTCGCGAGGGCATCGCCCTGCCTGCATGACAGACCGCAGCGTCTGCATCGCGAGCAAGCCCGCTCCCACAGTAGATCTACAGAAGACTCAAGAAACTGCCGGCACACCACTATGAAAGCGGAATTCAACATCCGGCGATTCAATCAGCTCCTGCTCCGCCGCCCTCACCCGCTCGATCACCTGGGCGATATCCTTGGCGTCGCCATACTGGTAGGCCAGCTTCAGATAACCCTGGAAATGTCGGGCCTCGCTCTTGAGCAGACCGAAGTAGAACTTGCCGAGCTCTTCGTCCAGATGCGGCACCAGCGCCTCGAAACGCTCGCAGCTGCGGGCCTCGATAAACGCCCCCACCACCAGGGTATCCACCAGCTTGACCGGCTCATGGTTGCGCACCACCTTGCGCAGCGCCGAGGCATAGCGCCCGGCCGATAGCTGGCGCAGCTCGATCTTGCGCTTTTTCATCAGACGCATGACTTGCTCGTGGTGCACCAGCTCTTCACGAGCCAGACGCGACATCATATTGATCAGGTCAACATGGGAGTGATATTTGGCGATCAGGCTCAGCGCCGTGCTGGCGGCCTTGAACTCGCAGTTTTTGTGATCGATCAGCAGGGTTTCCTGATCAGCCAGTGCCGCTGCAATCCAGCCGTCAGGCGTTCGGCAACCCAGGAACTCATGAATTTCAGGAAGATTCACGCGCACACTCCCAGGCATTGGGAATTGCACGGCAGACCGGCAGTGATTTGAACAATTGCTGACATGGGACTCACAAAGACTGAATTGAGGCGAGCCGGTGATTATACGGGCCCCGGCGCGCAGCACCAACGACACAACTTGATATGCATCAACGCAGGTTCAACTGCCGACCAACTATAGTGAATGCACGCCGTTTCTATTACATGTGGAGTCACCGGTCATGCACAGCATTAACAGCCTGTTGGTCGTCATCGAGCCTCACCTGATGGAAAGCCTCGCACTCAAGCGGGCCAAGCACATTGCCAGTCACACCAAGGCGCATCTGCATCTATTGATCTGCGATAAAAAAAATGACCACTCAGCCCTGCTGAGCGTGCTTGAAAGCAGCCTCAAAAGCGAAGCCTACAGTGTGAGCAGCGAGCAGGCCTGGCACGAAAGCCAGCACGCCACCATTATCAAAGTGCAGCAGGCGCACAACTGCGGGCTGGTGATCAAACAGCATGTGCCCGACAACCCGCTAAAAAAAGTCCTGCTGACCCCTGAGGACTGGAAACTGCTGCGCTATTGCCCAAGCCCGGTGCTGCTGGCCAAAACAGCACAGAGCTGGGAGCACGGCGTGATACTGGCAGCCGTCGACGTGGGCAATAACGACCCGGAACATATGGCCCTGCATACCAGCATTGTCGACCACGGCTTTCGCATCGCCAGCATGGCCCATGCCGAACTGCATGTGGTCAGCGCCCACCCGGCGCCAATGCTCGCAACAGTCGACGCGGTCTACCCGCTGGATACCGAGCTGGAACAGACCTACCGCGCAGAATGTAAAGTCTTCCAGCAACAATGCGAAATTGACGACAGCCGCCTGCATATTGAAGAAGGCCCGGCGGACGTGATCATTCCGCGGGTAGCCAAAAACCTGGACGCCGTGGTCACCGTGATGGGCACCGTCGCCCGTACCGGCTTTTCCGGGGCCCTGATCGGCAATACCGCCGAAGTGGTGATCGACAAGCTGGAAAGCGACATTCTGGTGCTCAAGCCCGATGACATCGTCGAGCATCTGGAGCAACTGGCGAGCAAGCTCTGAGCGCTTACTCGCCAAACGCATCCTTCAGAAAGCCCGGGGCGATATAGCGCTGATAATGCGCTTCGGACAGGAGGAAAAATTCCCGATCAATGGCATCGCGCAGATCGGTCAGCGGCCAGCCGCGAAACTCCGGCAACAGCACCATGCCGTACAGCTCCAGCTGGTTGATCACCCGCGCCCCGCGGGCAATCAGCTGGTAGGCCCAGCAATACTCGGACTGGGCAGGCACAAAGCGGATTTTGCGCGCCACCAGCTGGTCACGCAGCGTGGCCCGGTCGAACACTTCGACCTTGCCGGCCATCACCTGCACCAAAAGCTGCTCGAGCCGACGCCACACGGCACGCTTTTCTTCCTCGTTGTAACCGTTCCAGTTGATCACTTCATGATGGAAACGCTTGCAACCACGGCACACAAGGTCGCCGTAAACCGTTGAGCAAAGGCCTATGCAGGGGGTTTTGATGGTTTGATTGGACATGGCGAAATAGAGCACTGCAGAACGAAACAGGTGGCCATGTTAGCCCTTTGTCTAACGCAGATCACCCCTCAACCTTCAGGGCCTAACTTACCTTTAACAAGTTTTTACCGTAGAATCGGCCTGCCTTTTAAGGCGCCAATGTCCGTTAGAAGCTGTTTTCAAAGCGTCACGAGCACAGTTGATCCCGAAGAACGGTGTTGGTGAAGGGTGTTTGCACTGCAGATACCCCCACCGACATTCATCATCTCCCCCGTTCGGAAGGCGTAAAACTTTGAAAACAGCTTCTGTTGGGAATCCTTGAAACTCTGGCCAAGCGGCTCATAAAGCCGCGCAGCGCATGAGTGCTCGGCATTCCTGGATGAGCGTCCCGGACACCCATTTGGGACCAATGATGAGGGTAATAACTGTGCTTGAAGCCTACCGCAAACATATCGAAGAGCGCGCAGCACTGGGTATCGTTCCCCAGCCGCTTAACGCCGAACAAACCGCAGGCCTGGTTGAGCTGCTGAAAAACCCGCCTGCCGGCGAAGAAGAATTCCTCGTTGACCTGATCACCAACCGCATTCCGCCGGGTGTTGACGAAGCTGCTTACGTAAAAGCCGGCTTCCTGGCCGCGATTGCCAAAGGCGAAGCGACCTCTCCGCTGATCAGCAAAAAACGCGCTGTTGAACTGCTTGGCACCATGCAGGGCGGCTACAACATCGTGACCCTGGTTGACCTGCTGGACGACGCGGAGCTGGCTCCAGTTGCCGCCGAGCAACTCAAGCACACCCTGCTGATGTTTGACGCCTTCCACGACGTTGCAGAAAAAGCCAAGAACGGCAATGCCCACGCCAAAGCCGTGGTGCAGTCCTGGGCTGACGGCGAGTGGTTCAAGAACCGCCCTACCCTGGCTGACAAAATCAGCCTGCGCGTGTTCAAGGTAACCGGCGAAACCAACACCGACGACCTGTCGCCGGCACCGGACGCCTGGTCGCGCCCTGACATCCCGCTGCACGCCCTGGCCATGCTGAAAATGGCCCGTGACGGTATCGTGCCGGACGTGCAAGGCTCCATCGGCCCGATGAAGCAAATCGAAGAAATGCGCGGCCAGGGCTTCCCTATCGCTTACGTCGGTGACGTAGTCGGTACCGGTTCGTCGCGCAAGTCGGCAACCAACTCCGTACTGTGGTTCTTCGGCGACGACGTTCCTTATGTACCGAACAAGCGTGCCGGCGGTTTCTGCTTCGGCAGCAAAATCGCTCCGATCTTCTACAACACCATGGAAGATGCTGGCGCACTGCCAATCGAATTTGATGTTTCCAACATCAACATGGGCGACGTGATCGACCTGTACCCGCACGCAGGCAAAGTCTGCAAGCACGGTACTGACGAAGTCATCACCACTTTCGAACTGAAAACCCCGGTTCTGTTGGACGAAGTACGCGCTGGCGGCCGTATTCCGCTGATCATCGGCCGCGGCCTCACCGAGAAGGCTCGCGCCGAGCTGGGTCTGGGCCCTACCGACCTGTTCAAGAAGCCTGAAGCACCGGTTGAAAGCACCAAGGGTTTCACCCTGGCGCAGAAAATGGTCGGCAAGGCGTGCGGCGTGACCGGCGTTCGTCCAGGCACTTACTGCGAACCGAAGATGACCACCGTAGGTTCTCAGGACACCACCGGTCCTATGACCCGTGACGAACTGAAGGACCTGGCGTGCCTGGGCTTCTCCGCTGATCTGGTGATGCAGTCGTTCTGCCACACCGCGGCTTATCCAAAGCCGATCGACGTGACCACCCACCACACCCTGCCTGACTTCATCATGACCCGCGGCGGTGTTTCCCTGCGTCCGGGCGACGGCATCATCCACAGCTGGCTGAACCGCATGCTGCTGCCGGATACCGTCGGTACCGGTGGTGACTCCCACACCCGTTTCCCGATGGGCATTTCGTTCCCGGCCGGTTCGGGTCTGGTGGCGTTCGCCGCAGCTACTGGCGTAATGCCATTGGATATGCCGGAATCGGTTCTGGTTCGCTTCAAGGGCGAAATGCAACCGGGCATCACCCTGCGTGACCTGGTTCACGCCATTCCTTACGTCGCTATCCAGAAAGGCCTGCTGACGGTAGAGAAGAAAGGCAAGATCAACGAATTCTCGGGTCGTATCCTGGAAATCGAAGGTCTGGACAACCTGAGCATCGAGCAAGCCTTCGAACTGTCCGACGCTTCGGCAGAACGTTCGGCAGCCGGTTGCACCATCAAGTTGTCCAAAGAGTCGATCACCGAATACCTGAATTCCAACATCACCCTGCTGCGCTGGATGATCGGTGAAGGTTACGGCGACGCACGTACCCTCGAGCGTCGTGCTCAAGCGATGGAAGCCTGGGTAGCCAACCCTGAGCTGATGGAAGCCGATGCTGACGCCGAATACGCGCACATTATCGAAATCGATCTGGCTGACATCAAAGAGCCTGTGCTCTGCGCGCCAAACGACCCGGATGACGCCCGTCTGCTGTCCAGCGTTGCTGGCGAGAAAATCGACGAAGTGTTTATCGGTTCGTGCATGACCAACATCGGCCACTTCCGCGCTGCGGGCAAGTTGCTGGACAAGGTCAAAGGCCAGCTGCCAACCCGTCTGTGGCTGTCGCCGCCGACCAAGATGGACGCTCACCAACTGACCGAAGAAGGCTACTACGGTATTTACGGCAAAGCTGGCGCGCGCATGGAAATGCCGGGCTGCTCGCTGTGCATGGGTAACCAGGCACGTGTAGAGCCGAACTCGACTGTTGTGTCGACTTCGACCCGTAACTTCCCGAACCGTCTGGGTGACGGCGCGAACGTTTACCTGGCTTCGGCCGAGTTGGCGTCGGTGGCCTCGATCCTGGGTCGCCTGCCTTCCGTTGAGGAATACATGGCCTACGCGGCAGAGATCAACACCATGGCTGCGGACGTGTACCGCTACCTGAGCTTTGATCAGATCGCCGAATTCCGTGAAGCGGCCGCCAATGCCAATATCCCGGTTATTCAAGCGTAAGCTGATGCAGTAACGAAAAAGCCCCGACTCTTACGAGCCGGGGCTTTTTCATCTCTGGCGTTCAGTGATTTACAACAGCGGTGATACGACTTGCTGCTCGCGCGGCCAGGCATCGAGCACGGCCTTGAACAAGGTCGCCAGCGGGATCGCAAAGAATATCCCCCAGAACCCCCATAAACCGCCAAACAACAGCACCGCACAAATGATCGCCACCGGGTGCAGGCTCACCGCCTCGGAGAACAGCAGCGGTACCAGCACATTGCCGTCCAGGGTCTGAATGATCCCGTAGACCGCCATCAGGTAGATAAACTGATCGCTCCAGCCCCACTGGAACAGCGCAATCAGCAGCACCGGCACCGTCACCACCACCGCCCCGACATAGGGCACCACTACCGAAACCCCCACTAGCAGCGCCAGCAAGGCCGCATAGTTGAGGCCCATGGTGACAAAGGCGATATAGGTCACGCCGCCACAAATGATGATCTCGATCACCTTGCCGCGAATGTAATTAGCAATCTGGCGGTTCATTTCTTCGGCCACGCGGGTAATCAATGCCCGTTCACGGGGCAAATAACCCCGCACCCAACGGCCAATCACCGCGCGGTCCTTGAGGAAGAAAAACACCAGGATCGGTACCAGCACCAGATAAATCATGATGTTGACCAGCAGCGGCAAACTGGACAGCGAAAAGGTCAGTGCCAGTTGCCCGAACTTGCCGATTTCACCCCGTGCAACTTCGATGGCCTGTAACACCTGCTCATCCGATACGAGGTGAGGGTAGCGCTCAGGCAGCAACAGCAACAACGATTGCCACTTGGCAAGCATGCCCGGCAGTTCGTTGAACAGGGTGATCAACTGATGCCAGAGCAAAGGCACTACCACCACCAGAAACACCAGCAACAGCCCCATAAACAGCGCAAACACCAGCCCGACTGCCGCCGCGGCCGGCACCCGCATGCGTTCCAGTGCAACCACCAGGCCCTGCATCAAATACGCCAGCACCATGCCCGCCAGCACCGGCGCCAGCATGCCGCCCAATGTCAGTACGGCGGTGAAAGCCAACACCAGCAACACCGCCAGCACCACCGCTTCTTCATCAGAGAAATAGCGCTGCACCCAACCACGTAAAACCTTGAACATCGATATTCCTTAAAAGAAAGTGCAGCGCTTCTGCGGGAGCGATTCATTCGCGAGCAGGCTCGCTCCCACAGCGAGGTCAAGCAAGGGTCAGGCCTTGCGTAACCAGTAGCGATAAGTGCCAGCATCTACTTCTTCACGCAGCAACTCATGGCCTGCCAGGCGCGCGAAGGTACGAATGTCCCGTTGTGAGCCGGCATCGGTGGCAATCACCTTGAGGGTCTGGCCACTGCCCATTTTGTTAAGCGCCATCTTGGCCTTGAGCAGTGGCAGCGGGCAATTGAGCCCGGCAGCATCCAGTTCGGCATCATGGGCCAGCACATCAGTCATTGCATACGTCTCCACAGAGGGCTTTTTTTATGCGGGCTAGAATACCCCAAGCAACCCCGCCACTGGTCGCCAGCCAAGTGTCCAGCTACAGTAAGCGCTTTACCGACCAGAGCCTTGTGCATGACTTTTCTGCGCCCTACCCTGTTGACGCTCGCTTGCCTGCTCGCATCACCGAGTTTCGCCGACGATTTACCGTCTCTGGGTGACGCCAGTTCGTCCATTGTCTCGCCACAGCAAGAGTACCAACTGGGCCGCGCCTGGCTGGGCATGTTGCGCGGCCAGGTGTCACAACTCAACGACCCGCAGCTCAAGGACTACGTCGAGACCAGTGTCTACAAACTGGTCGAAACCAGCCAGGTGCAGGACCGCCGCCTGGAATTCATCCTGATCAACAGCCCGCAACTCAACGCCTTCGCCGCACCCGGCGGCATCATCGGGGTTAACGGCGGCCTGTTCCTCAATGCCCAGACCGAAGGTGAATATGCCTCGGTAATGGCCCACGAACTGGCCCACTTGTCCCAACGCCACTTTGCCCGTGGCGTGGAAGCCCAGCAGCGCATGCAACTGCCGATGATGGCAGCGCTACTCGCCGGGATCATCGTTGCAGCCTCTGGCGCAGGAGATGCCGGCATCGCTGCGATTGCCGGCACCCAGGCTGCGGCCCTGCAAGAGCAGCGACGCTTCTCGCGTCAGAACGAGCAGGAAGCTGACCGCATCGGCATTCTTAACCTGGAGAAAGCCGGTTACGACCCGCGCTCCATGCCCACCATGTTTGAGCGCCTGATGCGCCAGTACCGTTTTGATGGCAGGCCGCCGGAATTTTTGCTGACTCACCCGGTCACCGAGTCGCGTATCGCCGATACCCGCAACCGCGCGGAACAGGCCCGGCCAGGCGGCACTGAAGACAGCCTGCGCTATCAGTTGATCCGCGCCCGGGTGCAACTCAATTACGAAGAAACCCCGGGGCTGGCCGCCAAACGCTTTCGCCAGCAACTGGATGAAAACCCGAAAAATAACGTAGCCCGTTATGGCCTGGCGATTGCCTATATAAAAGGCAGCCAGTTCAACAAAGCCCGCGAGACCCTCAAGCCACTGCTGGAAAAGGCGCCCAACGACATCACCTATAACCTGGCACAGATCGAGCTGGACATGGACAGCAACCGCCTGAGCGAAGCCCAGCAACGTATCGACCGGATGCGCACCCTGTACCCGGGCAATTACCCGCTCAATCAGGCCCGGGTTGATTTGCTGCTCAAGCAGAATAATCCCAAGGAAGCCGACAAGGCCCTTGAGGCGCTGCTCAAGAGCCGCCCCGACGACCCGGATGTCTGGTATTCGGTTGCCGAGACCCGAGGTTTGTCAGGCAATATCATCGGCCTGCACCAGGCCCGTGCGGAGTACTTCGCATTGGTGGGGGATTACCGCCAGGCCATCCAGCAGCTGGATTTCGCCCAGAAGCTGACCAACAACTTTCAGCTGTCGGCACGCCTGGATGCGCGCAAGCGGGAGTTGATGGATCAGGAACGGGCGCTCAAGGAAATGATGAACTGAGCCTGACTGGCTCAGTTCCTGTGGGAGCGGGTTTGCTAATCAGGCATTCCCCGCCAGCTTCAACCGCGCCGCCTGGGTGAAATCCAGCATGCGCTTGAGCGGGCGAATGGCATGGGGCACCAGTGCCGGGTCGACAAAGATTTCGTTGCTGCCCTGCTGCAAGCATTCCAGCGTGCGCTCCAGGGTATTCATCGCCATCCACGGACAGTGTGCGCAACTGCGGCACGCCGCACCGTTACCCGCGGTCGGGGCTTCGATAAACACCTTGTCCGGGCACAACTGCTGCATCTTGTAGAAAATGCCGCGATCGGTGGCCACGATAAAGGTCTTGTTGGGCAGGTTCTGCGCCGCAGCAATCAACTGACTGGTAGAGCCCACGGCATCGGCCAGATCGATCACCGACTCTGGCGACTCCGGGTGCACCAGAATCGCTGCATCCGGGTACAGCGCCTTCATGTCTTCCAGCTGCTTGGACTTGAACTCTTCGTGAACGATGCAGGCACCGTCCCACAGCAGCATGTCGGCACCGGTCTGGCGCTGGATATAACGGCCCAGATGCTTGTCCGGCCCCCAGATAATGGTTTCGCCGTTATCCATCAGGCTTTCGACGATTTCCAGCGCGCAGCTTGACGTCACCACCCAGTCCGCCCGGGCCTTGACCGCCGCCGACGTGTTGGCATACACCACCACTGTGCGCTCGGGGTGCTTGTCGCAAAACGCGGAGAACTCTTCCACCGGGCAGCCCAGGTCCAGCGAGCAGGTGGCCTCCAGCGTCGGCATCAGCACGCGTTTTTCAGGGGTGAGGATTTTTGCGGTTTCGCCCATAAAGCGCACACCGGCGACCAGAATGGTCTTGGCCGGGTGAGCCGCGCCAAAGCGGGCCATCTCCAGGGAGTCAGAGACACAGCCGCCAGTTTCTTCGGCCAGGGCCTGAATCACCGGATCACAATAAAAGTGCGCCACCAGCACCGCGTCGCGGGCTTTAAGTTCAGCCGCGATTTGCGCCCGCAGGCTGAGGGCTTGAGCCTCAGTCAACGGCTTGGGCTGCTTGGCATCAAGGTGGGCTTGAACCAGAAGTCGTTCAGAAATTTGCGTCATGTTCGCAAGACCTGCAAGCGCTGTTGCGCGAAAGTCGAGTGTACCACCAGCTCCGGGCCGGCAAGCCCCGCTGGGAGAATGTGTGTTATCAGGCACGGACAAGCACTGAAGCGCGACAAGGCTACAGAATATCCTTGGGATTCAAAAGTTTAATGTGGGTATCAGGCAGGTAGATGCAGACTGAGGGGCCTGCATCGGCTTTAGAACGGGGGATTTTACTGAATCGCCGCCAGTACCAGCTCGGCCACCGGCCCGCCCGATGCCGGGTTTTGCCCGGTAATCAGCCGTCCGTCTGCGATGGCAAACGGTGCCCATGGGGTACCGGCCTTTTGATACAAGGCACCGCGCTTCACCAGCTCGGTTTCGGTCAGGTACGGCACATGCTGGCTTAATCCGGCCAGGTCTTCCTCTTCATTGGAAAAACCAGTGACTTTCTTGCCCTTGACCAGCAGTTCACCATTACTCAGCTTGATATTCAGTAAACCCACAGCGCCATGACACACCGACGAAACCACCCCGCCGTGCTCATAGATATGACGGCTGAGCGCTTGCAGTTTCTCGTTGTCAGGGAAATCCCAGATCACGCCATGGCCGCCCGCGTAATAAATGGCGATGTAGTCATCCGGGTTGACCTGATCAGGCGTCAGTGTTGCCCCAAGCCGGTTCATAAACGCCTTGTTGTGGTACCACTGCCAGTCAATCGGCGACGCCATGTCGGCGGCAAGGCTGTGGGGGTCGATCGGCGTGTACCCACCTTGCGGGCTGACGTAATCGACGGCATAGCCTGCGGCCTCGACCTTGTGCACAAAATGCACGGCCTCGCCCAGCCATAAGCCTGTGGCGCGATCAAGGTTCGGGTATTTCTCGACGCTGGTCAGTACCACCAAAATCTTCTTGCTCATGGTCAACCTCCTGTTTGTGCGAACACCGGCAAACCGGTGGGAACAAGAGCATAGACCACGCCAGCGCGTATTTGTCCTAGCCTGCCCAGACCGCCGCCGGCACACACACCACCCCGTCAAACAGCAACCGCGCCGTGCGCATCAGCCCGCACCCAGCCAACTGGCCGTGGTGCAAACGCAGCTCCACCGTGAACTCTCCTGTCGGGTGTTCTACCGAAAGTTGCCGCACATCCCCCTTCCCTACCCGGGCCAATCCTGCCGCCACACTCCCCTCGATCAAACACGCGGCAGCCACGCTGACCGCCCCGAATACGCCAATACTGGTATGGCAGCGATGCGGAATGAATGTACGTGTACACAACGCCCCCCCCGCCTGTGCAGGTGCCACCAGGCACATTTTCGGCACATTACGCTGGCGCACATCACCCAGGTTCATGGCCAGACCGGCCTGCATGCGGATCGACTCAAGCCGTGCTCTGAGCGCAACGTCCGCATCCAGCTGTGCCGGGCTTTCATAGCCACTGCATCCCAGTTCCTGGGCCCGCAGCAGCACTACCGGCATGCCATTGTCAATGCAGGTCACTGCAACTCCGTCCAGCACATCAACAGCGTTACCCGTTGGCAATAGCGCACCGCAGCTGGCCCCGGCGATGTCTTCGAACTCGACGACCAGGGGCGCGGCAAATCCCGGCACACCATCGATTCGCGCATCACCGCTGTAGCAGACACGGCCGGAAGATGTGGGCACATGGGCAATCGCGATCTGCCCGCTGTTCTGCATATATATCCGTACCGGGGTCACATCCCCCGCCACTGGCACCAGCCCCCGCTCAAGGGCAAACGGCCCGACGCCGGACAGGATATTGCCGCAGTTCTGGCCGTAGTCGACTCGCGGCTCATCCACCAGCACTTGCGCAAACAGATAGTCCACATCAGCGTCCGGCCGGGCAGACGGCTGGATAATTGCAACCTTGCTGGTTAGCGAGTCGGCACCACCGATGCCGTCAATCTGCCGGCTGTCCGGCGAACCCATGACCGCCAGCAGCACGAGATCACGCAACAGCGGGTCTGCGGGCAAGTCGCTGGCCAGAAAATACGCGCCCTTTGAGGTGCCACCGCGCATCAACAGGCAAGGAATGCGGGTCTGGGTCATGCTCAGCCCCCGAGTTCTTCAATGCTGTCGACGTAACGCAGGCCTTTCTCGGCCAGCCGCCCGCGCATGTTATAGATATCAAGCCCCAGCTCGCCCTTGGCCAGGCGCAGGGCTTTGTGGTCTTCCAGATCAGCCCGCTCGCGGCTGGCCTCGACCACCTTCGCCACCTCGACGCGGCGCACAATCACTACCCCGTCGTCATCCGCCACCACCACATCCCCAGGGTTGACCAGTTGCCCGGCGCAGATGATCGGCAGGTTCACCGAGCCCAATGTTTCCTTGATCGTGCCCTGGGCACTGATGGCCCGCGACCACACCGGGAAGCCCATGCCACGCAAGGTATGGGTGTCGCGAACTCCCGCATCGATAATCAGTGCACGCACACCACGGGCCTTGAGCGAGGTGGCCAGCAGATCGCCAAAATAACCGTCGGTACAAGGTGAAGTCGGTGCCACCACCAGAATGTCGCCGGGTTGGCATTGCTCCACGGCAACATGGAACATCCAGTTATCCCCTGGCGCTACCAGCACTGTCACTGCCGTGCCGCTGATCACCGTACCGCGCTGGATCGGTGTGATGCGAGGGGCCAACAGGCCTTTGCGGCCCTGGGCCTCATGGATCGTGGCCACCCCGTAGCGTCCCAGTTCGTTGACCAGCGCCGCGTCGGCACGGGGGATATTGCGCACGACCAGGCCGGTTTTACCCATCAGTTGGCTCATGCCAGGTTCTCCGTCACACGCGGGAAGATGCTCTGGTAACCCTCGGCATACTCGATATTGCGCCCCGAGGCGATACCCACGTTGCGCTTGGCCTGCACCCCGCGCTGCAAAGCAACACGGGTGTAGTACTCCCATAGATGTTCCTGACCGGCCATGCATTGAATGGCCGCGTATTTTTTGTCCCACACATCGGTGATATCCAGCAGCACATCCGGGCGCCACTCGCACTGTTCCGGCTGATGCGGCTCGAAGCTGTACACCGGTGGTGCCCCGATGATTCTCTCGCCCGGCCGGTAACCTTCGGCCTGAGCAATGATGCGTGCCTCCTGGGTCAGGTTCATGGCCAGCGGATGATCGTAGTTGTACGGGTCCTTGATCGAATGGCTGAGCACAAACTCCGGCTGCACGCGGCGAAACACATCAGCCAGGCGAAACAGCGTGTCCTTGTCGGCGCGCATCGGGTAGTCGCCGATATCGAAGAATTCGACGCTGGCGCCCAAAATATCCGCGGCCTGCTGCGCTTCCTCGCGGCGCGCCTGCTTGACCCGCTGTTCACTCATTTCGCCTTTGCGCCACAACTTGGCGGATTCACCGCGCTCGCCATACGACAGGCAAACAATGTGCACCGCATAACCCTGTTGCGCATGCAAGGCGATGGAACCGCCGGCGCGCCAGACAAAATCGGCCGAGTGGGCACTGACAACCAGTGCGGTTTTGGGTGATGCATTCATGTGCGGGCTCCTTCAACAGTTGGCCAAAGGATCGCACCCACCTGCCGCCCCGGAGTAATGCATAAGCTTGTTACAGGTATGCGTTTTATTTATTGCCAGCTCATCTTCCAGGCAGGCATAGTCCCACCGTATTGCCCAATCAAAGAGCCTGCCCCCATGCAGCCGAGTGAGCTACCCAGCCTGATGCACGTGCGCGCCTTTGTCCGGGTGGCCGACTACGGCAGTGTGTCCAAAGCCTCTGAGGCCCTGTTCCGGGCACAGTCGGTCGTGACCCGCTCGATTTCCGAACTGGAGGCTCGCCTCGGCGTGCTGTTGTTTGAGCGCCATGCCAACGGCATGCGCCTGACCGATTACGGCACCCGCCTGCTGCCTCGCGCCCGCCGCGTGCTGGCCGAACTGGACAGCGTCCCGCAGCTGCTCAACGGTGCAGACAAAGCCCAGAACGAGCCGCTGTACCTGTTTCAGGCCCGACGCCTGCAAGTCTTTGTCAAACTGTGCGAAACCCACCATATGCAGACTGTCGCCAGCCTGCTCGGGCTGAGCCAGCCGGCCATAAGCTCGACCCTCAAGGTGCTCGAAAGCGGTTGCGGCCAAACCCTCTTCGAACGTACGCCACGGGGCCTGCTGCCCACCCGCGCCAGCCTCGACATCCTGTTCCTGGTGCGCCGCGCCCTCAATGAACTGCGCCATATCGACACCGATATCAGCGCCCTGCAGGGAGCGCTGCAGGGCGTGGTTCAGGTGGGTGCCCTGCCCTTGGGCCGCACCCGCATCCTGCCCGAGGCCATCGTGCGCCTGATGCGCGAACACCCCGGCATCCAGGTGATCACCAACGAAAGTCCGTTCGATCTGCTGGCCACCGAGTTGCGCGCGGGCGATGTCGATTTTATTTTCGGCGCCTTGCGCTCGACAGCGTACGCCAGCGACCTGTCGGGCGAGGCCTTGCTGACGGAGGAGATGGTGGTGCTGGCGCGACGCGGTCATCCGCTGTATTCGAAAAGTGCCTTGCAGGCCGAACTGGCTGATGCGCAATGGGTACTGCCACGGGCCGGCTCGCCGGCGCGACATATGCTCGACGACTGTTTTACGGCATTTGGCATTGCGCCGCCGCGCCCGGCGGTCGAGAGCGGCGACATGGCTATCATCCGCGGCCTGCTGCTGCGCTCGGACATGCTCGCGGCGGTGTCCGCACACCAACTGGAGCCTGAAATCGCCAGTGGCGAGCTGTGCATCCTGCCGCTGGAACTGCGCCATACCTCCCGCGCCATCGGCCTGACCTCACGCACCGCCAGCCTGCACTCACCGGTGGCGCAGGCGTTGATGGACGTGATCCGTGAAATAACCCGAAGTCAGAGAATATTCAACGGATAGCTGACAATCAGACGGTTTTCATCAAACTCGCTGGTGCTGTAGTCGCGGCGTATCGTCGAGTTGCGGATGCGCAGGTTGAGGTCTTTGAACGTGCCACTCTGCAGGGTGTAGGCCAGCTCGGTTTCACGCCCCCATTCCTTGCCATCTGTGATGGTGCCGGTATGCACGTTACTGCCACTGAGATAGCGGTTCATCAACGTCAGGCCGGGCACCCCAAGCGCCGCAAAGTTGTAGTCGTGGCGCAACTGCCAGGACTTCTCCCGGGCACTGTCGTAGCTGGAGTTGTACGTGTCATTGGCCAGGGTTCCGCCGCTGGTGCCATTGACCCGCATCCAGCCGTCATCACCGCTGACCTTTTGCAGGCCCACATAGAACGTGTTGCCACCATAACGGGCCGAAAGCAGCGCCGACACCGTGCGGTTATCCAGGTTGCCGGCTTTGGCACTGCCCTCTTCGGTACCCCGGAAGTAACCCAGGTTGGCCCCCAGCGTCCAGTCGCCCAGCGGCTGGCTGTGGGTCACTTGCAGGTATTGCTGCTGGTAGATGTCCTTGAGCTCGGCATTCCACAAGCCGACCATCGTGCGTTTTTCGTTGAAGGTGTATTCGCCGCCGACAAAGTTGAAGCGATCGGATGTAACCGTCGCTTTGCCCTGCATAAACATGTCGTCCATGCTCGAGTCGTTGCGCGGGCTGTTTTTGCGGAATTGGCCGCCGTACAGTGTCAGGCCATCAAAGTCCTGCGAGGTTACCTGAGCGCCTTCAAAGGTTTGTGGCAGTGAGCGACCATCATCGGAACGCAGGATCGGCAGCACCGGCATCCACTCCCCCACTTTGAGCACGGTCTTGCCGATTTTCATTTTCCCGGCCACCGCCAGACGCCCGAAATCGTCAGCCGGGCGCCCGTCACTGCCCACCGGCAACAATTGGGTGCCACCACTGCCCTTGCCGCCATCGAGCTTGATCGAATACAGGCCCAGCGCATCCACCCCGAAGCCGACAGTGCCTTGGGTAAAACCCGACTTGGCGTCCAGAATAAAGTTCTGGGTCCATTCCTGAGCCAACCCCTGGGCATTGCCCGGGTTGGTAAAATTGCGGTTGATAAAGAAATTGCGCAGGTTCAGGTTGACGCTGGCATCGTCGACAAAGCCGGCCGCCTGGCCTGGTAAAGGCAACGCACAGGCAAGCGCCAACGCGCAGAAATTGCGTGAGTTGAGGGTGACAGTCATTGTTATTGTTTTCCGTTTGTATTGGTTAATCGCCCCCTTTGCGGGGGCAACACGATCAGCGCGAAGCTTTGCCCGCCACTGAATAGAGCACTTGCTGATTGCGGGTCTGGATAAAGTCTTCCAGGCTTTCGCCGCGCATGGCGGCATATACCTGCAGATTGGGAATACCCAATACCGCCGCGAGTTTTTCCAGCACAAAGAAAATCACTCCGTAGTGGATCAACCCGCGCCAGTCGCGACGACGCAACAGGTCACGTTCTTCTTCGCTGAGCCCGGACTCGGCAAACATCGCCTCAGGCCCGGCCAAAAAGCGCTGGCGCCATTCGGGCTCGATCATGCGGTGCAAAAACTTGTTCAGGCGATAGCCCTTGGCACTGCGGGCCAGGGTGAAGGGGTAAGTGCCTGGCAACTTCTCGATCCCTGCCAGTTGGTGCTGCATATGTGCCCGATGACGGGCATTGACCTCGGCCGGCACCGGGCGATCCTGGTTCTCCAGCAACAGGGTGGCAATCCCGGTCATGGACGGCAGGTAGTAATCCTGATGCAGGTTTTTCACCACAGCCGACAACGCACCGCGCATGATCAGCCAGGTAATGACCTCTGCCCCCTCCAGGCCGCCAAGGGTGGCAAACTCGGCCAGGGTCATTTCAGTCAAACGCACCGGATCATTGACCAGCAGGTCGACAAACTGCGCATCCCACTCCGGGTTGTTGAAGCCGCAACGCTCCCCATGCACCTGGTGGGAAACCCCGCCGGTGGCGACGATGGCGACCTTCAAATCCTCTGGATAACTTTCGATGGCGCGGCGCAGCGCCAGCCCCAGCTTGTAGCAGCGCAACGCACTGGGAATGGGGAACTGCAACACGCCGACCTGTAGCGGCACGATTTGCACCGGCCAGTGCGGCTCGTGGGGCAGCAGCGCCGACATGGGCGAAAAGAAACCGTGATCCAGCGGTTTGTCACGGAAAAAACTCATGTCGAATTCATCGGCCATCAGGCTTTCGCCGATATGCCGGGACAGGGCCGCATGCCCGCCGACTCCCGGTAACGCGCGCGGATTTCCGCCTTCGTCGGCTACTTCGTAACGCTCATCCACCCCCAGAGAAAACGCACCGTAGTGGTCGAAAAAAAACGACGTCACATGGTCATTGAAAATGTAGAACAGCACGTCCGGCTGCTGCTCTTTCAGCCACACCTTGATGGGTTCAAAACCATCAAATATTGGTGCCCAGGCGGCCTCGTTCTGTTTGTCGTGATCAACGGCGAAGCCGATGGTCGGGGTGTGTGATACAGCGAGGCCACCTATGATGCGAGCCATGACGAATTCCTTGAATAATAAGAGTTTATTGCGCCAGCACCGCACGGCTGACAGCCCGTTGCCGTGCCCGGCCATTGCCCATGATTGCCAACGCAGCGATAAAGGCCGGCACCGCCAGCATCGCGAACAGTAACGGTAAGTCCAGCCCCAGGCTGAGCACCACACCGCCGATCAGCGAGCCGAAAATCGCGCCAAAACGGCCAATGCCCAACATCCAGCTCACGCCGGTAGCGCGGCAGTCGGTCGGGTAGTAGCCCGGCGCAAAAGCGTTAAGACCGGTTTGCGCTCCGCTCATGCAAAAGCCTGCGGCAATCACGCCCACGGCCAGCAGGCTGGACTCCAGGCTGAATGCCCCCAGCAGCAGGATAAAGGCACCGCCCAGGGCATAGGAGGTGGCGATCACGGCATTGGGATTGCGTCGGTCCATTGCCCAGCCCACCACGATGGCACCCACCGTGCCGCCGATCTGGAACAGCCCGGTGATGGTGGCGGCACGCTCGATGGACAAACCACCGTCACGCAGCAGGGTCGGCATCCAGCCCATGGTCAGGTAGATCACCAACAGGCCCATGAAATAGGTCAACCACAGGGCCAGCGTGCCGAAGCGGTACTGCCTGGTGAACAGCATGCGCACTGGCGCTTTGTGCTGCACCTGGGGTTCGGACATGACAAACCGGGTGGCGGCAGTGAAAGTGCCGCCCAGCTTGTTCAGCACCTTGGCAATCTGGCTGGCCGAGGCATTATGGGCCGCCAGAAAACGTGCGGATTCGGGTAGCAGCAACCACAGGAACGGCAACAGCAGCAGCGGCATGATTCCGCCAAACAGCAGCACCGACTGCCAGCCATGGCTCGGGATCAACCAGGCTGCGACAAAGCCGCCGAGTCCGGAGCCCATATTGAAACCGGTGAACATGATGGTGATAAACAGCGAGCGGTTGCGTTCCGGCAAGTATTCAGCCAGCAGTGTGGTGGTATTGGGCAACGCCGCCCCCAGCGCCACCCCGGTCAGCAGGCGCAGGGCTGCCAGCTCATAGGGATTACGGGCAAAAGCGCAGGCCAGGCTCAGCACGCTAAACCCGGTCACGGCAAACAGCATGATTTTCTTGCGCCCCAGACGGTCGGCGTATGGCCCCGCAGTCAGGGCGCCAATGGCCAGCCCGACCATTCCCGCGCTCATCACCGGGCCGAAAGCAGCGCGTGACAGGCCCCATTCCTGGATCAGTGACGGTGCGACAAAGCCCATCACCGCCACATCGAAACCATCGAACAACACAACGAAAAAGCACAGTGCAAGAATCAACCACTGGTATTTGGCGACGGGCCTGTCATCGATCCAGGCCTTGATATCGACCGTTTCGTGAGTCATGTTTTCCACCTTATTATTTTTGTAGAAATTGCGACTGGCACTGGCATAAGCGCAGGCCAAAAAAAGTCATGCCCAACAGTCGAACTGTTGGGCATGACTCTAAGGCCGCCGATGCCTGCCCCGCCTCTGGGAAATCCTTAAGCGGGTATCGATTTTTCTTATCAGGTGTTCCACACGTTCGTGCGTACCGCCTTGCTTTTCTACTTAAATCTTGCCGAACACCTTGAACACACTGATGATCGCAGGCCCGATGGCCACCAGGAAAAAGCTCGGCCACAGGCAGAAGATCAGTGGAAACACCAGCTTGGTACCGACTTTGGCGGCCTTTTCTTCAGCCAGCTGGGTGCGCCGATCGCGAAACTCTTCAGCATAAATCCGCAGGGTCGTACCCACACTGGTACCAAAGCGAATGCTTTGTGCCAGCAAGCTCACCAGCCCGCGAATATCTTCCAGCCCGGTACGCTCGGCCAGGTGCTTGAGCGCCTCAGTACTGGGCACCCCGGCACGCACCTCGGCGTTGACCAGCGCCAGTTCCATGGCCAGGTCAGGCTGGCTGACGGCCATTTCCTCGGCCACCCGTTCAATAGCCTGGGGCAAGGCCAGGCCCGATTCCACACACACCACCATCAGGTCGAGGGCATCCGGGAAGGCAATGAGCAACCGCGACATGCGCGACTTCTTGCGTGAGCTGACATAGATCGCCGGTATCAACCAGCCCACCCCGAGCGCTACTGCCAGGATGCCGCCCCCCAGCAGCAGCGACATGTTGGGAATAAACGGCAATGCCAGAAGCGCAATACCCATCAGCAGCAGTGGCAGCAGCAGACGAATCGCCCAGTACACCTGCACCGCAGACGGCGAGCGATAACCGGCATGGATCAGCAGGGTCCGGGTGGCCGATGCCCCCCGGGTCTCACCGGAGCTGAAACGCTGCCCGACCTGCTCCAGCATCATTTGCAGATTGCTCGGCGGCGCCCGGTGGTCGACACCATGCCCGCGCTTGATCAACATCAAGCGCCGCTGTACCGGGCTTTGCAGGCCCTTGACCAGCACCGCCAGGGTGACCACCACCAACACCACACTCAGGCCGATAAGCCCGGCAAACAGCATGCGGGTCAGTTGCTCGTTACCCACCATCCGGTTGATCAGTTCGAGTAAATAGTTCATGTCACCCTCCAGGGCGAGCCGTGTTCAAACCTGAATCCGGATGATTTTGCGAATCCAGAAAATCCCGATGATCATGGCCACAAAAGCCCCCATGATCAGCTTCTGGCCCATGGGCTCCTTGAACAGCAGGGGCATATAAGTCGGGCTGGAAATCAGGATGGCCAACGCCAGCACAAAGGGCATCGACACCAGAATCCAGCCGGACATCCGCCCTTCAGCCGAGAGCGTCTTGACCTTGCGATGGAAGCGAAAGCGCCCGCGGATCAGGCTGCTCAAGCGGGTCAACACCTCGGTCAGGTTGCCGCCGGTTTCGCGGTGGATCAGCACCGTGGTCACCAGCATCATCACCGTCATGCTGGGCACCCGTTCCAGCAGGCCGAGCATGGCCCGGCGCACATCATTGCCATAGTTGATATCGGCAAAGGCCAGGCCGAACTCGTAAGCCACCGGCCCGTGATGCTCTTCGGCAACCAGTTGCAGGGTTTCGTTAAACGGATGCCCGGCGCGCAAAGCCCGGCACATGGCATCCAGCGCATCGGGCAAACCCTCTTCAAACTGGGCAAAACGCTTGATGCGATCGTGGGAAATCTTCCAGATGGGTAGCCAGAAGCAGACAAACGCCGCCGGCAACGCCACCCACCACAGCTGCAACAACGACCACAGCACCAGCCCCACCGCCGTAGCCAGCACCAGCCCCAGCAGCAACACGCGGTAGGCCCTGTATTCATGGCCGGCCTGCTCGATCATCTGCGCCAGGGTTTCCATCATCGGCAACTGCTCAAGGCGGGCCTCAAGGGGTGGCAGACGCCGCAGGTATTTCTGGCGCAGGATCGACTGCATATTGGGCAGGTTACTCGCCCGCTCCAGCAGGTTCAGGCGCCCGCGAATGCGCTTGCGCACCTGGTTGGCCTCACCGAACACCGGAATGGTCAAACCCTGACTGAGCAGGAACATGGCAGTGAACACCATGCCCAGGAACGCCAGGATAAATTCGCCAGGAACCTGATTCATGACTGCCCCTCCATCCATTCCGGCCGGAACAGGCTGAGCGGCAGCTCAATACCCCGTTTGGCCAGCACATCACGAAATGCCGGCACCATGCCGGTTGAGCGGAACTCGCCCAGCACTTCCCCTTTTTCGCCCATGCCGCTGCGTACAAAGGCGAAGATCTCGGTCATGGTAATGATGTCGCCTTCCATGCCATTGATTTCCTGCACGCTGACCAGGCGCCGGGTACCATCCTCCTGACGCTCCAGCTGGATGACCACGCCGATGGCCGAGGCAATTTGCTGACGCATGGCTTTGATAGGAAAGGTGGCGCCGCTCATCGACACCATGTTTTCGATCCGCCCCAGCGCGTCGCGGGCCGTATTGGCGTGAATAGTGGTCAGCGACCCGTCGTGGCCGGTGTTCATGGCCGTCAACATATCCAGCGCCTCGGCGCCACGCACCTCACCGATCACGATCCGGTCCGGGCGCATACGCAGGCTGTTGCGCACCAGTTCACGCTGACCCACCTCGCCACGCCCCTCGATATTCGAGGGCCGGGTTTCCAGGCGCACCACATGGGGCTGCTGCAATTGCAGCTCGGCGGAGTCTTCAATGGTGACGATGCGCTCGTTGTGCGGGATAAAGCTGGAGAGCACATTGAGCATGGTGGTCTTGCCGCTGCCGGTGCCGCCGGAGATCAGCACATTGAGCCGCCCGCGCACGATGGCCTTGAGCATCAGGGCAATGGCCGGGGTCAGGGTGCCCATCTGCACCAGGCTCTGGGTATTGAGCAGGTCTACGGCGAAGCGGCGGATCGACATGCTCGGCCCGTCGATGGCCAGCGGCGGGATGATCGCGTTGACCCGCGACCCATCCTTGAGCCGTGCATCCACCAGGGGCGAGGACTCATCGATACGCCGCCCGAGGCTGGAGACAATACGGTCGATGATATTGAGCAGATGATGATCGTCGCGAAAGCGCACATCGGTTCTCTGCAATTTACCGAAGCGCTCGACGTACACCGAGTCAAAACCATTGACCAGAATGTCCGATACGCTGCTGTCACCCAGCAGCGGCTCCAGCGGCCCGAGGCCCAGCACCTCGTCGGTAATCTGCTTGATGATCAACTGACGGCTGCTGGCACTGACCGGTGCCGAGTATTCATCCAGCAGGCGCTGACTGATCTCGCGAATCTGGCGCCCTGCATCGGCCAGCTCCAGGGTGTCGAGCAAGGACAGGTCCATGACCTTGAGCAACTGCTGGTAAATCTTCTCCCGCCACTCGGCCTCCATGGAGCTGAGCTTGGTGCGGGTTTCATACACCACATCTGGCACGCTGGCTTCCCAGGCCATCAATACACTGGTGCAATCGGCGCCCTCGACAGGCAGTGCCACCACTTCTGCGGAGGCCAGCTTGCCGGCTTGCTGACGCAGACGATTACGAAAGTCGCTGAGCATGGCTTATCCTCCGAACAGACGGCTGAAAGTACGTTTGAGCAAACCTGCTTCAGTGGCCTCGATGCCGATCAGGCTCTGGCTCAGCTCACGCAGGCTCAAGGTGATGCTGGCACGGGGAGCATGCAGCTCCAGGGGCACCCCGGTATTCTGGCTTTCACTGACCACCGCATAGTCATTGGGCAACTTTTGCAGTTCCGCGCAGCGCAAGGCTTCGCTGATGTCCTTGGGTTTAAAGGGCGACGCCTTGTCAAAGCGGTTAAGCACCACATGCAGACGATTGCCCTGCACGCCCAGGTCGTCGCGCAGAATGCGCACCAGGCGGTTGGCGTCCTGCAGATGGCTCAAGCTTTGCTGCAGCACGATATAGACCCGGTCCGACTGTTCCAGGGTGATGCCGGTGAGGTGATCAATATGCCGCGGCAAATCCACCACGACCCAGTCATAGGTGCTGCGCGCCAGTTTCAGCAAACTGTCCAGTTGCTCCAGGCGAATTTCCTGGGACAGGCACAGCTCATCGGTGCGGCCGCCCAGCACATGCAGACTGGGGCTGAAATGACTGCAGAAACCCCGCAGCGCCACGCTGTCCAGGGTATCGATCTGTTGCAGCACATCGGTATGGCTGTGGGTGGGCAACACATCCAGACTGTGAGCCAGGCTGCCGAATTGCAGGTCCAGATCCAGCAGCAGGGTTCTGCCGCCCTGCACACTTAATTGATGAGCCAGATTGCAAGCCAGCATCGAGGCACCCGAACCGCCCTTGGCATTCATCACCGACACCAGTTTGCCCTTGCTCCCATACTCGCTGTGCTGCTCCAGCTGCATGCGCTCCAGCGCCGACTGCAAGTCCTCGGCCGACACTGGCTCCGGCAAAAAGTCACGGGCCCCGGCCTGCATGGCCATACGCATGCCTTCATGCTCATCCAGCGACCCGCACACCAGCAGTGGCGGACGCTCCTTGAGCGGATGCTGCAACAACGCCGCCAGTTCCTCGCGCCATAAATGACTGACGCGCAACAGCAGAAAATCAGGCTGCTGTTCCAGGCCGTAGAGCGGGTCAGTGTGGCCATTGCTCACCAGCCGAGTACTCACCTGCAAGTGGGCTATGCCCTGGCTCAAGGCCTTGAGATGATTCAAGGCCGCGGCATCACGGCCGCTGATCAACAGGCGCATTCCCTGGCGGTCTGATGACGTAGCCGCCGTCACTTCTCGGACACTTAACATGGCGTAATCCCCGGTGTAACCGCCGGATCAGGCTGGCGACCAAGACTCTCACGAGGCACGGTCGACCTGAACGTGGGCAGAATGAAGACCCCCCTGAAGCCGGGGATCAACAGATTGAAACTGAAGTTGGTCACCTGCAGTTGCACATAACGAATGGCGGCAAAACCGCCGGCCCCCACCAGATCATTGGGGCTGGAGACCACTGCACCGTTGGCGTCCAGATAGATCAGGTTCAGATTGGCACTGGTCAGGCTGGCGATCAGGCTGCTTGGCCCGGCATTGCCCGCCGTGTTGAACATGGCACGACGCAGGATGACCGGGTCCTGGATATTGCACACCGCTGCCAGCCGCGCGCCGCGACGCACCGACTCGCTCAGCACATTGACGGTGAAGTACAGCCGGCCCATTTCCAGTGCGCCAAACAGCAGGGTGAAGAGCACCAGAGCGGTGATGGCGAACTCGACGATATACACGCCACCCATGCGTTTGCGGTTCATCACAAGGCCCTCATTACGACCGTTGAAGTCAACAGCAGGCCCAGTGGCACGCTGCTGCCATACAGCGCAGGAATGGCGCTGCCGAGCGCCGGGACAAAGGTGTAGGCAATGCTGACCCGTACATGGTTGGTGCCCACCGCACTCACCGTGACATCACCGGTGGTCAGGCCTGGTGCCGCCGCCGGGTAACCGTTGGGGTTGGCCGGCAGGCCATAAACGGCAACGTTCTTGGTCTTGGTGACCAGCGCCGCGTTCAGGTCCAGCGTGCCCAGGGTGGCGTTCCACGCCTGGCTGGCCACATAACGCCCGGCATCACGGCTGGCCTGCTGCAGGCTGTTGTACTGGAACAGCATGCGGCCGAACTCGGCGAAGGCCAGCATCAGCAACACCAGCAGCGGCAGGGTCAGCGCCAGTTCGACCATCGCCAGGCCCCGCTGGGCGCGGGACGACCTGAATCCACAGCGTCTCATGAGACCTCCTAGGAGTCGGTGCTCGGCGTCTGGTTGTTGTCGATATAGGTTTTGTACAGCTGGATCACCTGTGGCCCGGCGTTGGCCGCAGGGTTGGGGCCCGGCACGTTGTCGCCTTCGCACACGCTGACGAACTGGCCGAAAATTTGCGCTTCATTACCCTGCTGAGCGGCTGGCTGCATCACGAAATAGCAGCCAAAGCCCAGCACCGGAATCGCCGAGGCTCCGTCGTTCTTGCCCGAGCAATCGCCGATCACGATTTTCAGGATCCGTCGTTCAAATACACCATTGCCCTGGCAACCGGCGCCGCCGCCCACACAAGCTGCCTCGTCCTGCTTCCAGTTGTTGTAGTCGTACAGGGCACCGCTGCTGGTGGACAGGTTGCCGCTGCTGGACGTGACCGTATTGCCGTCATACAGAATCGGCGCAGGCGAGCCGGCAGAGGTAAACGACTGGGGGTTGACGGTTACCACCAGGTCCGGCGGATAGTCAGAAGCGCTGAGGCCACCCTTGTATTCGTTAAAGCGCGTATTGAGGCCCTGGGAGGCCGGGCCCACGGTGTTGCCCGGTTTGGTCTGGGCAGTTGCACCGACGATATTGCACTGGTCGATCCCCCCCGCCAGCGCTTCCCTGACCGTCTTGCCGCCCGAACCGAAATCCAGCAGCTGAAAATTGCCCGGACCGATGGGCGAATTGTTGTTGGCGGCAGTTTTCAGTACCTGCAGATCACCGAACGTGAAACCCCAGAACATCCCCGCAGCCGGATTGTTCTGCGCAGGGTTGCCGCACACCAGCAGCGGCGTCAGATCACAGGGGCCGCTGCTCGGGCTGGGCCCGGCAGTGGCCACCGCCGCGACGGCCTTGCCGGTGGCGTTACCGTTGTCCAGCGCCTGGAATACGCCCCAGAAAAAACTGCTCAGGGGATAGTTGTTCACCGTGACCCGAACAAAGGTCGCATTGGTCGGCCCCGGGAAAGAAAACGGCCCGTAGACACTGGTGGCCAGTTCTACCGAGGCAAAGCCTGACGGGTTGGCCGTGATGGCCCTGCCCAATTCCTCGTTGCCCGTCGCATTGGCATTGAGGCTCAGGGTATTGAGGGCCGCTGTTTGCGTCAGGCTGGCCGAGCCGGTCGCCCCCACTACCATGCTGAGCGTCTTGGCCCCGCTCAACGCCGCCGCATCCACGGCGTTTTGCAACCGGGTCTTGTTCAGCAGCATATGGCTGCCGTCCAGGGCCAGGGCGCCCATCAACAAGAGCGAAGCCATGGCAATCACCACCAGGACCAGCATGGCGCCGCGCTGTTGCCGGGGAAACGCGGTGTGGGGCTGTTGGATACGCGCGTTCATGATGGTTCACCTTGATAGTCTTGCGCGGCCGCTGCCCGGCCCTCTACATCGCCTTTTCTACCGTGGCCGCGACACCGCGGATGACAATCACGCCACCGTCATTGGCCGGTGCACGACGGCGAGCCACCGGCTTGGCCATCACGGTCGGCAGTACCGGCGCCGCCATGGCAACGGGCTCAGCCGCAATGGGTGTCTTGTTGTTATCCAGGGGGTTGCGCAAGGCCAGTTGCACCTTGCCAGCGCTCATGCCCTTGACCAGCACTTCGGCCTGGGCGGGGGTCATCTCCAGGGTTACCGCACGCACCACCACCGGTTGGGTCTTGTCAGTGCTGGCGGTCTGGTCAACAGCCAGTACCCGCAGGTCCTGGAGAATGGTCTTGGACTCGGCATTACCTTCGCTACCAACCTGCCGGGTTGCCAGCACGTCGACCCGATTACCCGGCAGCAGGAAGCCGCCGACGCCAACCACGTCATCCACCCGCACCGAGATGGCCCGTTTGCTGGGTTCGATCAGCGAGGCCAGGGTGCTGCCACCCATATGCTCGGCCAACCGTGCCCCCCGCAGAATGTCGCCGCGCAGCAGGGAGAAGGTGGCGATCTTGCCGACCACTTTTTCAGTGGTGTCGAAGGCGTCTTCGGGGGCTGCATCCCTGGGCATGCGCACCACCGTCACTTGCTGGGGCTCGATCATCTGCCCGAAAGCGATTTCCACCGTGGCAATCACCACGTTTTGCTGGTTATCGTCAGGGCTGGTGTTCAGCCGTGCCGTGAGCCAGTTATTGGCCATCCATGTAGCCCCCAGCCCGAGGATCACGGACAGGACAATCAAAGTCAGCGTGCGCGAGTTCATGACGGTAACTCCTTAGCCAAGAAAATCGAGTTGGACGAAATAGTTGCGCCACGCCCACTCAAGCTCCTGAGTAGTCAGTGGCCCCGCCCCCTCCAGATAACGCTGGCGATCGCACGCCATATTCAACAGATCCCGGGGATGACATGGCACCAGGGGCATGTTTTCGGCGCCATACAGGTCGTGCAGCACGAAACTGAGCAACAGCGGGTCATAGGGGATACCCAGGCGCTGCGTCTCTTGAATCCAGATGCGTTCGTATTCGCCAGGCTTGAGGTAGCCAAATTGCAGCTTGTAGCCAATGCGCCGCAAAAATGCTTCGTCAGCCAGCTCCAGCGGATTGAGGTTGGTGGAGAACACCAGGATCAGGTCAAACGGCAGTTCGCAGTGGCGCCCGCCCCCCAGGTTGAGGAAGTCTCGCCTCTCTTCCATGGGCACAATCCAGCGGTTCAACAACTCGCCCGGGGTCATGCGCTGACGCCCCAGATCGTCGATGATCAGCAGGCCGTTACTGGCCTTGAGTTGCAACGGTGCCTGGTACTGACGGGCATAAGGGTCATAACGCACATCCAGTTGTTCCATCGTCAACTCACCACCGGTGATCACGATCGGCCGTTCGCAGCACAGCAAGCGGCGGTCTATGCCCTCGTTGAGCATCAAGCCGTTTTGATGTTCGTCATCGCCCAGGCGCTTGTGTACCTGAGGGTCAAAGATCTCGATCACCGATTCATTGATGGCGATGGCATGAGGCACCCAGATCGCTTCGGCAAACAAGCGGATCAGCCGACTGCTGACATAGGTCTTGCCGGTACCCGCAGGCCCGTAAATCATGATGGCGCGCCCGGAATTCAAGGCAACACCCAGTTGATCGAGCATGCTTTGCGCCAGCACCATCGAACCGAAACAGTGGTGCATGTCATGGGCGCTGATACGCCCGTGGTGAATGGTCTGCAACTTCAGCAGCGAGCGGTAGGCACTCACCGGGTAAGGCGCTGCACCTATGTAGCCACTGCGGGCCAGGGCATCGCGGGCACTGTTGCGGCCGCGCTCGGTCAAGCCGTAGCGCATGGCCTGCCCCCCTGCCTGGCCCAGTACTTCGACGCGACGGTCCTTGCGCAGGAACGTGAGGATTTCTTCCATTACCGCACCGGTAAGCGCCAGTCGCGCCACCAGCTGCACCATGTCCAGCACACCCGCATCGTATAAATGCTTGCACACCAGATCACCGAGAAAATTGTCTGCCAATCCGGTTTCAAGGATGGTCCGTGGTTGTGGAGCCAGTAGTTGTACCGCTTCGCGCTCATCGAGAGAAACACGGTTGCTGCTGATGGCGTACATGGTGTTCTCCTGAACTAGTGGCCCAAGGTCAGCCAAAAGACGCTGGCCAAGGTGCCGAGCAAAACGGCGACCGAATAAGGGAAAGGTTTGCCGGCCACTTCAGCAGCGTGGGGGGGGAAGTAGGCGCGTGCCCTGAGCATCAACCAGTAGCGGCCCAGGGTTTGCAGGGCCTGGCCCTGCACCAGGACGATCAATAACCCGCATACCCCACCTGCAATCAGGCTGAAAAACGCAGCCCAGAGGGCGTCATGGGGGGTTAAAAATGCGCCGGCCATGGCCATTAACTTGACGTCCCCGGCGGCCATCCCGCCAACGGCGTACATGGGCAGGAAAATTCCGAAACCGATCAGCATGCCCAGCAGTGAATGTCCCAACCCGATAAAGCCTGCGGCCCAGGTCTGGCCGACCAGGCCCAGTACCAGCCCCAGCAAAACAAGAAGGTTGGGAATGCGGTGACTGCGAAGATCGCTCACCACCGCAACTCCCAGCAGCCCTAAAAGCAATACGACAGGAGCAATCAGTAACTCGCTCATGGCTGCACCCTCAACAGGAGACATCGTGTTAGCAGACAGTGCCCTTGACAGCACATCCCAGACTGGTGATTGCTGTTTTCACATTGCCGCCCAGGGTGATAAACGCGGCGACAGCGCCCAGTGTTATCAGCCCGCCTGCCACTGCATATTCCACAATGGTCAGGCCATCTTCGTCGTTGATAAACTTCACTACGGAAGTCTTGATTGATTGCAGGCTCATTTCGTCCACCTCACTCAATGTTTGATATCAAGAAGCAGGGCTATTTGCGCTGCTTGATTGGATCTTAGCCAGAGGGTTATTTGAGGGTTAGGAGATTTTTGCTGACTGCTAGGACTTTATTGACATTACCCAGAAACAGTTAAACCCCACCTATTCAAGAGCAGGTAACTGCCACTAACAGACTCTTTATATGCAATCCGTACTACAACTAATCAGGCACAAAAAAACCGGCTTCAGGGTGCTGGGCTAGAGGGGACGTATAGCGCAACAGACTAAGCCGGGGGTTTCATAGCAGGATTTAATCTTCACAACCTCACAGCAACAGCGATACTTATGTACGGGTTGGTATCATTGGCGCTGCAAACCGGCAGCCAGCAACTGCAAAGGAGCCATGCCCCAGTGATCATTGCCCGTGCATCAGCAGGTAGTACCCTTGACCGCACACCCCAGGCTGGTAATGGCGTCCTTGACGTTGCCACCCAGGGTGACGAATGCCGCAACCGCCCCCAGGGTTATCAAGCCACCGGCCACGGCGTATTCAACAATGGTCAGGCCGTTCTCATCCTTAATAAAGGCCTGGACGGAAGTTTTAATGGTTTGCAAGTTCATTTTGTTCACCTCACTCGAGTGGCTTGCCCAAAGCGATTACTAAATGCACCGCCTGATTGAAGGCTAGCCATCGGTGGAAGGAGCGGTTAGGAGTTTATTGTCGAACAGCAGGATTTTTTTGCACTAATTAGATAGGCAAACACCCTGATCGGATCCAATTAAAAACCAACTTGAAAGTGCGCGTACATATTGATTCGACCTATCAACCCGACAGCGCTCTGCACAAGAAAGGATTAGGTGAATGAAATCTGAAGCTGTCAAACAACCTCATCTCCTATGGTTCGACCTTACCCGCAATCAATCCACTGAAGCCCTCATGCTGCCCTTTCGTTCCGCCTGTCACTGCCTGCTGGACACCCCCCGGGCCTGGGCCAACAAACACCGCGAACCAGTGCCAGACATGATCTGCATGCATTTTGACTGCCCCGACCTGGCGGGGCTCAGCCTGTTGCAGGAAATCAAACTCAAGTCGCCCTCTATCCCGATCACCATGTTTACCGTGCAGCACTCCGAAGAGCTTGCGATCTGGGCCATGCGTTCGCGAGTCTGGGAATACGTGGTGCTGCCCCTGAGTGCGGCCGAGATCAACCGTTACCTCAACGCCCTTGAGCAACTGTGTACATTGAGAAGCGCCGCCGGGAACAACAAGGCATTGCCGATCGAACATGGTCCTGCTCTGCCCGACAGCATCCGCCTGACCACCGACCATCAAAAGCACAACGCACTGCACAATGTGCTGCAGTACATCGATCAGCATTACTGCGAAAGCATTGACCAGAAAGACCTGGCCAAGCGCTGCGGGATGACTACCTTTCGCTTTAGCCGCCTGTTCAAGGAAGTCTACGGGCTGGGCTTTATGGACTACATACTGGGCAAGCGCATGGACAGCGCCAAGGACCTGCTCGACAACAGCCAGATGCCCATTACCAGTATCGGCTATGAAGTCGGCTTCAAGGACCCCTCCTACTTCGCCCGCGCATTCAAGCAATACGCGGGCAGTACCCCCAGCGAGTATCGCCAGGCGCGACGCAGTGATGTGCCATTATCGGATGAAATCCTCACCCAGGTCATCCAGAGCCTGGCGCGCAGTGCCGAGGGCTGAAGACCTCAGCGTTGCAGCGGTGCATAGGGCGTGAAAAAGTCCGAGCCCAGCCACTGCGGGTTTTTTTCATCCACCGCGTTTGGGCTGCGCACATAACTGTCGGCCGATTTAACATCGCCCTTGCCGTCATACACCGCCACATCCGGGTACGGAAACACCAGGCGTGTACGCCCGTCGTTGGCAGGGTCCTGGGCGACAGACCGGGGCGCCATCATTGACGGTTTTTGGTCCGCAGCAGCCCGGCCCGGCAGATTGGTCGGTGCGCCAAACTCGCTGGCAGCGGCCTGTTTGCTGCTGGCCTGCAAGGTCACAATGGCAGCGGGGGCCTGACCCTTTTCGATCCATGACATCATGGGTGTCAGTAGGTCCAGCAGGCTCGGGCCTTCACCGCCACCACAGTGGTAAACCCCTGGCAGCAGATAAAGCCGCTCGAAGGACTCGGCCTTCGACTTGCCCATCTGCACCTGCACCGCCTGGTGGTAGGCGATGGTGTTCAGTGGCGAGATATGCTGATCGGCCCAACCGTGCCACAGGATCAGCTTGCCGCCGCGGTCTGCGAATGCCGACAGATCCGGGTTGGTGGCGTCATACAGTGGGTGCAGGGCGCGCAATTGATCCAGGGTGCTGCGATCAAACTTCACGTCCGCCAGGCTGTAATCTGCTCCCGGATTGCGCTCGAAGGCCAGATTGCGCAAGACATCCAGGGCCATCTTTTCACTGTTGATCGGCTGATCGACGCTGTCCGGCACAAACACCCCGGCCCAGGCCAGTTCGGAACCCGGCTGTGGCCCGGCAATGGTCAGGCGTTCACCGGTAGCCGGGTCACGCGGGCCGTCATAAAGGCTTCGGGCCGCCTCCACCTCCCTGGCGCTCAGGCAGTCCGAAGTATCCGTCGCAGAGGCCTTGCACTGCACAGTTGCAGGATCAAAACGGCAAGCCCGGGGGTCGCTGATCAGACCATCGACCTGCCCGTCCAGCGCGTCGCACTGCTGCAGCACAGCCTGGTGCAGGATCGGCAGGCGCGAGGCTACAAGAATCGCCTTGCCCTCCCCGTCCTGATTGGCGCGGGCCTGCCAGGCATGATAAATCGAATTCTGCACCAGAAAATTCAATGCCGGCGCCCCGGCAATGATGCCGTTGAAATCGTCGGGATAGCGCTGGGCTTCGATCAGGGCTTCGCGCCCGCCATCGGAGCAGCCGGTAAAATAAGCGTACGCAGGTTGCTGGCCGTAATAGGCGCCAATCAGTTGCTTGGCGGCCAGTGCCGTCAGGTGGACGCCGCGATGGGCGAAATCAGCACGTTTTTGTGCATCGTTGCCCCAACTGTTGTCCATGCCCTCGTGACCCATATCGGTAGCTGCCAGCACAAAGCCGCCGCTGTTCAGGGGGGCACAGCCTTCGGCCGCGCCCACCTGCAATGAAATCCGCCCGCACAGGCCGCCGCAACCCACTTGCAGATAACGCTGGGTCCAGGTGTGGGTTGGCAGCATGACCTTGAAACCGATGCTCGGCGCCAGCGTGCCTTGCACTTCACAGGCGGTAACCCCATTGCTGGTGGTTTCGCTGGCCGACTCCACCTGGCTGCCCTTGCCGCCGATTGCCTGCAGATCAACCCGGGTCAGGGCCGCGCAGCTGATGGCGGGTTTGACCACGGGCAGCGCGGCGATGGTCGTTTCGGCATGGGCCAGGTTCGGCAGTTGCAGGAGAAGCACTGTGCTGCCGAGTAATAGCCGGCGCAGGGTTTGGAGGGCGATCATGACAGCTCCTTTTCAATGAAAAATCCGGGGTAAACCTGCGCTCAGTTCCAGCCACCGCCCAGCACTTTGTATAACGTCACGCGGTTGCTTTGTTCGGCCAGTCGCAGGGTGATCAGGTCTTGTTCGGCGCTGTACAGCGAACGCTGGGAAACCAGTGCTTCAAGAAAGCTTTGCGAACCACTGCGGTACAGTGCATCCGACAACTCGTAGCTTTTGCGACTGGCCTCGGTCAGCGCTTGCTGGGCGCTCAGGCGCTGGTCCAGGGTGCTGCGCACCGCCAGTGCATCGGCCACTTCCTTGAACGCAGTCTGCAAAGTCAGCTGGTAGGTCTGCGCCTGTATCTCGCGCTCCACTTTGGCTGAGTCCAGCGTAGCCCGATTACTGCCGGCGTCGAAGATCGGCAGGCTGATACTCGGCGCAAAGCTCCACGCGCCGCTGCCGGCCTTGAACAGGCTCGACAGGCTGGTGCTGGCTGACCCGGCACCGGCGGTCAGGGTGATGCTGGGGAAGAACGCCGCCCGCGCCGCGCCAATGTCGATGTTGGCTGACATCAAGGTATGTTCAGCGGCCAGTACGTCCGGGCGACGCTGCAACAAGGTGGACGGCAACTCGGCTGGCACTTGCACCAGCATCGCCGCCGATTCCAGGCTGTCGCCCGGCAGCAGGCTGGCCGGGATGTCGCTGCCCACCAGCAGACGCAACGCATTCTGATCTTGCAGCACCTGACTGGCGTATTCGGCCACATCGACCCGCGCCGATTCCACGGTGGTTTGCGCCTCAGAGACTGCCAGCCCCGATGAACCACCCAAACCATGGCTGCGCTGGGTCAGTTCGTAGGTGGACTGCTGGCTGGTCAGCGTCTCTTGTGCCAATTTCAGGCGCTCGTTGTCCGCCGCCAACGTCAGCCACGCGGTGCCCACTTCGGCGACCATGCTGATCTGAGTGCTGCGGCGGGTTTCGGTCAGCGCCAGATAGGATTGCAGCGCTTCGTCCTGAAGGTTTTTGACTCGCCCGAACACGTCCACTTCGTAGCTGCTCAACCCCAGTTCGGCACTGTAGCTGTGGCTGGTGCTGCTGTTGGCCCGACTGGAACTGCCACTGACGCTGGCGTCGATCCCCGGAAACGAGGCGGCACGCTGAATACGGTATTGCGCCTGCGCTTTTTCGATATTCAGGCTGGCCACCCGCAGGTCGCGGTTATTGGCCAAGGCCAGGGTCTGCAACTGCGCCAGACGCGGGTCGGTGAAAAACTGCTGCCATTGAATGTCCGCCGCCACCTGCCCTTTGGGCGTAGCGGTGCCCGGCAGCCATTGTTCGGCCACCGGGGCTTGCGGGCGCTCGTACTCAGGCGCCAGATTGATGCAGCCGCCCAGCAGTGCGAAAACGGCCAGCAGCGACCAACGAAAGCGACTCATGCTTCACCTGTACGGTCAGTGGTGGGGGTCGACACGCGGCTGAAACGGCGGCGAATCAACACGAAGAACAGCGGCACAAAGAAGATTCCCAGCACCGTGGCGCTGAACATGCCGCCCAGCACCCCGGTGCCGATGGCTTGACGCCCGGCCGAACCTGCACCGGAACTCATGGCCAGCGGCAACACGCCAAACATAAAGGCCAGCGAGGTCATCAAAATCGGCCGCAGACGTTGCCGTACCGCGATCAGCGTGGCGTCGATCAAACTGTTGCCCTGCTCTTGCAGATGCTTGGCGAACTCGACGATCAGAATGGCGTTTTTCGCCGCCAGCCCCACGGTGGTCAACAGCCCCACCTGAAAGTACACGTCATTGCTCAAGCCGCTGAAGCGAGTGGCGAGCACCGCGCCCACCACGCCCAATGGCACCACCAGCATCACCGAAAACGGCACCGACCAGCTCTCGTACAGCGCCGCCAGGCACAGGAACACAAACAGCACCGAAATCGCATACAGCAACGGCGCTTGCGAGCCGGACAGGCGCAGTTGATAGGACTGCCCCGTCCATTCGTAGCTGATGCCTTCAGGCAGTTGCTTGATGATCGACTCCACAGCGTCCATCGCCACCCCGGAACTCACGCCCGGTGCCGGATCACCCACCACTTCCAGCGACGAACTGCCGTTGTAGCGCTCCAGCAGCGGCGAACCCGAGGTCCATGAGCTGCTGGCGAACGAGGAGAACGGCACCATTTCGTCATTGCTGTTGCGCACAAACCAGTGATCAAGGTCGTCAGCCTGCATCCGCGACGACGCCTGCCCCTGCACATAGACCTTTTTCACCCGGCCCTGATTGAGGAAGTCATTGACGTAACTGCCGCCCAACGCCGTGGATAACGTGGTGTTGATATCGCTGGTGGTCAGGCTCAGCGCCCCGGCTTTGCGGTCATCAATCGTCACCTTGAGCTGCGGCGTGTCGTCCAGACCGTTGCTGCGTACGCCTTGCAGGCGCGGGTCCTGTCTGGCCAGCTCGATCAGTTGCTCACGCGCCGCCACCAGCGCTTCATGGCCCAGCCCGGCGACGTCCTTGAGTTGCAAATCAAACCCCGAGCTTTGCCCCAATCCGAGCACGGCTGGCGGCTGCATGACAAACACATCGGCATCGCCGATGCTCGACAGTGCCTGCGTGGCGCGCTGCGCGATCGACGCTGAATCCTGCGCGGCGCCGGTGCGCTCGCTCCAGTCCTTGAGACGGATAAACGCCCGCGCCGAGTTCTGACTGTTGCCGCCCATACCCATGCCGGAAATACTGATCATGGCCTCGACTTCCGGCTGTTGCAGGATATAGCTCTCGAACTGTTTGAGCACCGCCTGGGTGCGGTCATCGGTAGCGCCTACCGGCAATTGCATCTGCGCCATGAGGATGCCCTGATCTTCATCGGGCAGGAACGAGGTGGGTAGTTTGGTGTAACCCACCGCCATCGCGGCGACCACCAACACGTAGACCATCAGGCTGCGGCCACTGCGCTGCAAAATCTTGCCGACTACCCGTTGATACGCCTGGGCGCCGCGCTCAAAGGTACGGTTGAACCAGCCGAAGAATCCGCTCTGCGGGCCGTGGCCCTTACCGTCAACCGGCTTGAGCAAGGTCGCACACAGGGCCGGGGTCAAGGTCATGGCCACCAGCACCGAGAGCACCATCGCCGACACAATCGTCACCGAAAACTGGCGGTAGATAATCCCGGTCGAACCGCTGAAAAACGCCATAGGAATAAACACCGCGCTCAGCACCAGAGCGATGCCGATCAAGGCGCTGGTAATTTCATCCATCGACTGGCGCGTTGCCTCCAGCGGCGACAAGCCCTTCTCGCTCATCACCCGTTCGACGTTTTCCACCACCACAATGGCGTCATCCACTAGCAAGCCAATGGCCAATACCATGGCAAACATGGTCAGGGTGTTGATCGAGTAACCAAACATCGCCAGCACGCCAAAGGTGCCCAGCAGCACCACCGGCACGGTGATGGCCGGGATCAGCGTGGCGCGAAAATTCTGCAGGAACAGGAACATGATCAGCACCACCAGCACGATGGCCTCGCCCAGGGACTTGACCACTTCTTCGATGGACAGGCTGACAAACGGCGTGGTGTCGTAGGCGATCACGTTTTTGAGCTGCATTTCGCTCGGGTAGTACGGTTCCAGTTCGGCGAGCTTGGCCTTGACCGCCTCACCGACTTCCAGCGCATTGGCGCCGGTGGCCAGTTGCACGCCCATGGCGGCGGACGGTTTGCCATTAAGGGCCGAGTTGACGTCATAGCTGTCACTGCCCAGCTCCACCGTGGCCACTTCGCCGAGCAACACCACGGCACCGGCGCTGTTGGACTTGACCACCACATTGCGAAATTCTTCGGCGGTTTGCAGCTTGCTGCGCGCGGTGATGGTGGCATTGAGTTGCTGGCTGGCCACGGCGGGCAAGGCGCCCAATTGCCCGGCCGACACTTCGGTGTTTTGCGCCTCCAGGGCGGTGGTCACGTCAGAAGGCATAAGGGAATATTTTTGCAGCAGCGCCGGGTCCAGCCAGATACGCATGGCGTAGCCCGAGCCCATGGCTTTGACTTCACCGACGCCGTCGATGCGGCTGATGGAGTCGAGCAAGGTGCTGGAGATGTAATCGCCAATCTGCGTGCCGGTCACGCTCGGGTTATCCGAGGCCAGCGCGGCAATCATCAAGAAATCCGAGCCGCCCTTGGTCACGGTCAGGCCTTCGCTCTGCACCGAGCTGGGCAGGCGCGATTCCACTTGCTGGAGCTTGTTTTGCACCTGCATCTGCGCCACGTCGGGATCCGTGCCGGCCTCAAAGGTGAGGTTGATACTGGCGCTGCCCGCCGAACTGCTGGAGGCCGACATATAGGTCAGCTTGTCGATGCCGGTCATTTGCTGCTCGATCACCTGGGTCACCGAGTCCTCCACCGTCTTGGCCGAAGCGCCGGTGTAGGTGGCGGCGATTTTCACCGTGGGCGGTGCAATGTCCGGGTACTGTTCAAGGGGCAATTGGGTGATCGACAGCGCGCCCGCGAGCATGATCACAATGGCAATCACCCAGGCAAAAATCGGCCGATCAATAAAGAAACGCGCCATGCTCAACCCTCCTTGGCAATTGCAGTGGGTGCGGCACGGGTTGGCAGCGCACGGGTTTCGCTGTTTTGTGCCAATACCTCGTTGCCCACCCGGACTTTCTGCCCGCCCTCGACAATCACCTGATCACCGGCATTCAACCCGGAGGTGACCCACCATTGATTGCCCACGGCACGGTCAATGGTCAGCACGCGCTGTTCGACCTTGCCCTCGACCACCACCAGCACCGAGGTCACGCCGCTGGCGCTGCGGGTGACGGCTTTTTGCGGGATCAAAATCGCCCTGTCGTCGGTGGCCTGATCCAGCACGGCGCGTACATACATACCCGGCAATAACAGGTGATCGGGGTTGGGGAAGACAGCGCGCAGGGTCACGGTGCCGGTGCCTTCAGTGACGGTGACGCCACTGAACTTGAGGCTGCCGGCGTGGTTGTAGGTGATGCCGTCATCGAGTTTGAGCAACACCGGGGTTTCGCCCTGGCCATTGTTTTGCAGGGTGCCGCTGGCCAGGTCGCGTTTCAGGCGCAGCAACTCGCTGGTCGACTGGGTGACGTCGACATAGATCGGGTCCAGTTGCTGCACGGTGGTCAGCGCAGTGTCCTGGCTGGCCACCACCAAGGCGCCGGGGGTCACGGTGGAGGTTTCGATGCGGCCACTGAGCGGCGAACTGATGCGCGTGTAAGCCAGATTGATGCGCGCGGTTTCGACGTCGGCCAAGGCCACTTGCAGGTCGGCCTCGGCCGTTTGCAGGCTGACCTGCGCGTCTTCATTATCTTGCTGGCTGATGGCGTCTATTTTCGCCAGTTGCGCGTCGCGCCGGGCCGTGGCCTGAGCCGATTTGACGGTGGCGCGGGCCTTGGCGGCGGTGGCCTGCATCTGGGCAAAGGCGGCCTTGTATGGCGCCGCATCAATTTGATACAGCGCCTCGCCGGCCTTGACCTCGGCCCCTTCGACGAACAGGCGCTGCTGCACAATGCCGCTGACCTGAGGACGGATCTGCGCAACCATAAATGCCTGGGTGCGACCGGCCAGCTCGGTGGTCAATGCCTGACGCTGCGGTTGCACAGTGAGCACCGAAACCTTGGGTTTTTCGGCAACGGGCGCGGAATCACCGGCCGAGCATCCGCTCAACACAACGAGAACCAGCAAAGACACAATAACAGCGGCGGTTACCAGGGATTTGGTAAACAGTTTGATCGACATGGCGGCCTCTACAAGACAGTTGGCTGATGTCATGGTGCGAGGCAAATGTGCAGGAAAATTGAAGATTGCCCGCAAGCCTTGAATCTTCCCCGGCGCAGGGTCTAAATGAGCAGGCCATTTCGCCAGTAAGCCGAGCCGATGAAACTGAGTATCTCCACCAAGCTGTTTATCGCCGTCCTGGCCAGCGTGCTGTTCGTGATTCTGAGCATGGGCCTGGCCACCAGCTGGAGTTTCACCCGGGGCTTTCTCGGCTACCTCAATGAACAGGCGCTGGAGCGCATGGAATCCGTGCAGCCGCGTATGGTTAGCGCCTGGCAGCGCGAAGGCAGTTGGGATTTTTTGCGACACAATCCAGAGCGCTGGTTTCAACTTATGCGGCCTGACGCAGGGGATGAACCCAAACGCGGTGACCTTAAAAACCCGTTGCCCTCGGACCTGACCGGCGCGCTGTTTCGCATTGCCCTGCTCGACCAGGATAAAAAGCGCGTCACCGGCTACCCCTCAATCGGCGACGATGCTCTGCTGCGGCCAATTGAAGTCAATGGCAAAACCGTCGGCTGGCTGGCCGTGACCCCGTTCCAGAGCGTGACCGAGGCCGGTGGCGAGCGTTTCCAGCAATACCAGTTGCAAACCAGTCTGGGCATGGGCGTGCTCTCGCTGCTGCTGGCCATGCTGATTGCCTGGTGGATCGCCCGCACCCTGCTCGACCCGGTCAAGCGCGTGGCTGCGGCCACCCACAAACTGGCCACCGGGGAATACAGCAACCGGGTAGCCGTATCGTCCAATGACGAAGTCGGCCAGCTGGCCCGCGACTTCAATCAACTGGCCTACACCCTTGAGCGCAACGAAAAAATGCGCCGCGAATTTATGGCCGATGTCTCCCACGAACTGCGCACGCCGTTGTCGATCCTGCGCGGCGAACTGGAGGCCATCGAGGACGGTGTACGCACCCTCGACCACAGTTCGATGAAGTCACTGCAAGGCGAAGTCGGCATGCTCAGCAAACTGGTGGACGACCTGTATGAGCTGTCACTGGCCGATGTCGGTGCCCTGACCTACCGCAAAAGCCAATGCGACCTCAACGACCTGCTGCAGACCTCGGTGGCCATGTATCAGGAACGCTGCAATGCGGCCGGCCTGCGGGTTGAGCTGCGCCTGCCATCCTGCGCCCTGCTGCTGGAAGCCGATGCCAAGCGCCTGCAACAGCTGTTCGGCAACCTGCTGGAAAACGCCGTGCGCTACACCGATGCCGGCGGCATGCTGCTGATCAGCGCCTCCATTGAAGATGAGCACATACTGGTCAGCTTTAAGGACTCCGGCCCCGGCGTCGACCCGCAGCAACTGCCGCGGCTGTTCGAGCGCTTCTACCGCGGTGAAGCTTCGCGCAATCGCGCCAGTGGCGGCGCCGGCCTGGGACTGCCGATCTGTCACAGCATCGTACTGGCCCATGGCGGCAGCCTCACGGCCGACCACTCACCCCTGGGCGGCCTCTGGCTCAGCCTGCGCTTGCCACGCAAGGTGTAAAGCATGGACACGATTCTGATCGTTGAAGATGAGCCTAAACTGGCCGCATTGATGCATGACTACCTGACCCTCGCCGGTTACGCCGTGCATTGCCTGGACAACGGCCTGGACGTGGTGCCGTGGGTACGCAGCCATGCGCCACGGCTAATCCTGCTGGACCTGATGCTGCCCGGTAGCGACGGCCTGGAAATCTGCAAGGAGCTGCGGGATTTCAGCGCAATCCCGGTCATCATGATCACCGCTCGGGTAGAAGAAGTGGACCGCCTGCTGGGGCTGGATCTGGGCGCTGACGACTATATCTGCAAGCCGTTCAGCCCGCGTGAAGTGGTGGCCCGGGTCAAGGCCATCCTGCGCCGCAGCCCGCAGTTCGAGCAGGTGGCCCGGGCCCGCCTGCAGATCGACGAAGCGCAGTATCGCGCCTCGTTCGATGGCGTGGCGCTGGACCTGACCCCGGTTGAACTGCGCCTGCTCAACACCTTCGCCCGCGCCCCGGGGCGGGTATTTTCCCGTGACCAGTTGCTGGACAAACTCTACTCCGACCATCGCGTGGTCACTGACCGCACGGTGGACAGCCATATCCGCAACCTGCGGCGCAAACTGGCCCAGGCCAGCCCCGGGCAAGACCCGATCCAGTCGTTGTATGGCGTGGGCTACAAGCTGGAGTTGTAATGCCAGCGCCCACAATAAAGCGACTCACCCGATCAGCGCTGACCACCGTGCTGACCACCACCACCATGACCTGTCTCTTATACACATCT